>JAIERF010000147.1 GCA_019747075.1 Pseudomonadaceae bacterium | reverse complement strand
GAGCTGAATATGCAGGTGGCCAGCCATGTCAGTTGCCAGTCGTTCGATGACAGCCTGGCGCAGTTCCATCGCCTGTATCCCAATGTGCTGATCAGCCTGAATGCCCAGCCCAGCGCCGATATCGTCAATGCGGTGGCCCAGGGGCAGTTGCACATCGGCATCAGCAACAAGAAGACCGCCCAGACCGGCCTGCATTTCGATTTGCTCGGCTATGAGCAGATGGCCTTCTACTGTGGCCCGCGGCATCCCTTGTTCGGGCGTACCGACCTGACGGCCGCGGATTTGCGTGGCCTGGCCTATGTCTCCTTTGAAAGCGACCAGCCGGGCGAGGGGCTTAGCGCGGTCAGTTCGGTGCGTGCCGAGCAGCAGTTCTGGGGCCGGCTGGTGGCGGTGTCCTCGAACGAGGAGGAGGTGCGTCGGCTGATCCTGGCCGGCCTCGGCTTTGGTGCCCTGACGGTCGAGGGAGCCAAGCCGTTTGTGCAACAGAAGGTGCTGTTCCAGCTGCCGCCCTATGAAAACCTGCCGGTCAACGAGGTCTATCTGGTCACCCCGGAAAACCTGCCGCTGAGCGATGTCGAGCGACTGTTTATCGACATGCTCAGGGCCGCGGCAGTGGCCGCCGTGCGGGAAAAGTACTTCAGTCCATAGTCCATTCGACGCACGGCCAAGCACGGCGCATCGGGCTATAATGGCCCTATGCCGCCGTCGTGCGGTATCCAAGCCCCCCGTCAGCCGGGGCCGTCGCTCCGTTATGCAGTAGGTCAGTGATCTGTTAATGCCGCTACGTAATCATCGTGCTCGCCCGCTGCCCACCCATGTCGTCCGCCTGAAAATCTGGCAGGCGGTGGGTTTTATTGTGCTGGTCTGTTGCTCATTGATCAGCCTGGCCATCTGGGGTAGCTGGAATTCCTTGCAGTACCAGCTGCGCGAGAAAGAAGTGGCGCTGTCGAACCTGGCCCAGACCCTGTCGTCCCAGGTGCAGGCCACGATCAAACAGGCCGATACGGTGCTGCTCTGGCTGGCTGCGGAGGTTGAGGCGGAGGGCATGAAGACTCAGCATGCCCCGCACTTGCAGGGGTTGCTGCACACCCAGGTCGATCAACTCAAGCAACTGAAGGCCCTGATCATCATTGGTGAAGACGGTCGGCCGCTGCTGAGTTCGGTGGCGGACATGCCGGCGAACGTGAATTACGCCGACCGCGATTATTTTATTCATCACCGCGAGCACGCTGGCACCGAGCCGTTTATTGGTCACTCGATTCGCAGTCGCTCCTCCGGCGTCTGGGTGATGACCGTGACGCGGCGGATCAACCATGCCGATGGCCGTTTCGCCGGTGTGGTGTTGGCAAGCATTGGCCTTGACCACTTTCTGACGCTGTATCGCAGCATCGACGTTGGCAGCCACGGCGCCATCAGCCTGATAGCCGCCGATGCGACCCTGCTGGTGCGGCGGCCGTTTGTCGAGGCGGACATTGGCAAGAATCTGTCCACGGGGCCGCTGTTTGCCGAGCTGCTGCCCAAGGCCGCAGCTGGTGTCGCCACCGTTCGCTCAAGTATCGATGGCGTTGTGCGCCTGGCGAGTTATCGCCGTGTCGATGACTATCCGCTGGTGATTTTTGTTGCCGTGGATCGCCATGAAAGCCTGGCCTCCTGGCGCAAGGAGGCCGCATTCAGTGCGGCCCTGACGGTGTTTTTGTTGTTGATGCTGGGCGCGCTTGGCTATCGCCAGGTCAGGCTGATCCGCCGGCAGAACAGCGTGCAAGGGGAACTGCTGCTGGCCCAAGAACAGCTGCTGGATATGAACCTGGCCCTGCGTTCCCAGGCCCTGGAAGATGGCCTGACGGGGTTGGCCAATCGGCGCCTGCTGGATCAGTTTCTGCAGGATGAACTGGGCCGGGCCAAGCGCGATCATCTGGTCGTCGGTTTGCTGATGATCGATATCGATCACTTCAAGCACTTCAACGACACCTACGGTCATTTGCTCGGTGACGAGTGCCTGAAGGCGATTGGTGCGCTGATCAAGGACAACATCAGGCGTCCTGGTGATCTGGCCTCGCGTTACGGTGGCGAGGAGTTCGCAGTGGTGTTGCCAGGCACGGACCTCACCGGCGCCTTTGTGGTGGCCGAGCAGATCCGTCAGGCGGTTGCCGAGGTGGCGATTCACGGTGAGAACCGCTCGCCGATCCGGGTCACGGTCAGCATCGGCGTGAGCGCGCTCAGACCGCTGCAGGATGATACGCCGGAGATGCTGATCCAGGCCGCGGACCAGGCGCTGTACGCGGCCAAAGAGCACGGCCGCAACCGCACCATGATGGCGCCCTAGGCCCGCAGCGGCTGCCGATTACAGGCATTCGATGCGGTTGCGGCCGTGTTCCTTGGCGCCATACAGGGCCTGGTCGCTGCGCGACAGCGGGGCGTCGACGCTGCTGTCGGCCGCGCTCATGGCAGCAATGCCGATGCTCACGGTCAGGACAATAACGTGTTCGCCCTCCAGCAACGGCGCTTGCGCCAGTCGTTGCTGGACGCGCTGGGCAAAACCCAGGGCTTCATCAATGCTGGCATCGCCCAGCACCACCGCAAACTCCTCGCCGCCGACCCGTCCCGCCAGGTCGCTCTTGCGCAGCTGTTCGCGCAGGATGCCGGCAAAATGCTTGAGTGCGAGGTCGCCGACGGCGTGGCCCCACTGGTCGTTGATCGACTTGAAGTGATCCAGATCGCACATCAGTACCGCCGCCGACTGGCTGTTGCCACGCTGAATGCGGGTCAGTTCGGCCTCGATATGGCCCATAAAGTGGCGGCGATTGGGCAGCTGGGTGAGGAAGTCGGTGGTGGCAAACTCCTGTAGCTCGGCTTCTATGCGCTTGCGCTCGGTGATATCGCTGGTGGTGCCGATCATGCGCAGTGGCCGACCGGCACTGTCGCGGCTGATCACCTTGCCCCGGCTGGAGACCCATTTGTAGCTGCCGTCCTTGCAGCGCAGGCGGTGCTCGACGCTGTAGCTGGGCAGCGTTCCCTCATGGTGCGCCTGGATGGCCGCCTGCACGGAGGCCAGATCATCGGGATGGACGCGCTGGTAGCTGTCCTCGATCCGGTTTGAGACCTCATGGGCGGCGTAACCGAGAATCGATTTCCAGCCCTCGGAGTAATGAATCTCGCCGGTCTGGATATTGCGATCCCAGATGCCCGTGCCGCTGCCGGCGATGGCCAGGGCCATGCGTCTTTCACTCTCGCGCAGGGCTTCGGCCTCCTTGCGCAGGCGGCTTTCGAGGTGGTCGCGCTCGGCGGTAATGGCGGCCAGGCGGGCCAGGTCGCGGAGGAATTCGCGCTGTTGCTCGTCCAGCTCACGCGGCTGGTCGTCGAGCAGCCAGAGCGCGCCGAGCAAGTCGCCGTTCGAGGCTTCCAACGGGCAACGGGCATAAAAGCGCAGGTGTGGGTTGTCGATCACCAGTGGCTGCTGGCTGAAGCGGTTATCGGTGTCGCGCTGGGTGGCCACCAGAATGCCGCCGTCGACGAGCGGCAGTTCGTACAGCCAGCGTTCGCCGGGTGCTTGCTTGAAGGCCAGGCCGGCGCATGACTTTAAATACTGCTGCTGGGCGTCGTTGAGGGTGATCAGGGCCGTGGTCACGGCGAAATGCTGTCGGGCCAGGCGTGCCAGTACGTCGAAGCGCTCATCCACCGCCGACGTCTGCGGCTCGGGGCTGGTGCTCGGGTCCATCCGCTGGCTGGTATCAGCCGGGTTAACGGGGTGCGGCATATCCACTCTACTCGACGATGGCTGAAACGCGCTGTGCGGGGGCTGGAGCAGCGATTGTATGCAGTGAGTCAGTGGCCTGTCGTGGTTTTTAGCCGCTGGGCTGCCTTGGCCTGATATCGGCAGTCTAGCCGCAGATCCGCGGCTGTTCTTGCCGGGCCAGGTACCGATGGCTTAGGGGCAAAAACGAATCGCGTTGCGGCCCTGCTCTTTGGCCTGATACATGGCCGTGTCGGCCGCATCGATAAGGTCTTTTTCGCCGCTGTCACGGCCCTTGAACAGGGTCGCGCCGATGCTGGCCGTGCAGCAATGCTCGATGCCGCCCTCCAGCCAATAGGGCATGGATAAACTCTGGCGGATTTTCTCGGCAATGCTGCCGGCCTGATCGGCTGCGGCGTCCTTGTCGCGATCCAGGTCACTCAGCAGCACGACGAATTCGTCGCCGCCAAAGCGGGCCACGGTATCGGCCTCACGCACACAGGTTTTCAGGCGCTTGGCGACCTCGATCAGCAGCAGGTCGCCGACGCCATGGCCGTGGGTATCGTTGAGCGGCTTGAAGTTGTCCAGATCGAGGAACAGCAGGGCGCCGTAGTGATCGCTGCGATGGCTGGCGGACATCGCCTGGGTGAGGCGGTCCTCCAGCAGGCGGCGATTGGGCAGGCGGGTCAGGGTGTCATGGAAGGCCAGCAGGTTGACCTGTTCTTCCAGCTGCTTGCGCCGGGTGATCTCGCGGGTGATGCCGTGGTAGCCGATCAGTTCGCCCTGCTCGTTGTAATCCGGTTTCGACAGCACCTCGCCCCAGATCAGGCTGCCGTCCTTGCAGCGATGCTGGGCCTCGAAGGTGACGAAAGCACTGGCTTTGGCCAACTGCTTGGTGTGCGGTTTTGCCACCAGCAGCTGCCTGACGGTGGCCGCCCCGTCGGCAGTCAGCATGCTAAACACATGATGGCCAACCACCTCATCGGCCCGGAAACCGCGCAGGCGTTCGTCGGCGGGGCTGATATAGGTGATGACCAGGCGCTGATCGGTTTTCCAGTGGACATCGCGGGTGTCCTCGGTGAGCTGGCGGTAGAGCGCCTCGCTGGCATGCAGGGCCTGGGTGCGCTCCTCGACCAGTGCCTCCAGCGCGCGGGTGCGCTCCTGCAGGCTCTTGAGGGGGTAAACCTCGTTGCCCTGGGTAAAGTGATAGGGGATCGAAATGCCGCTGTGGGCGATCTTCCAGGTGTCGGCTTCGCAGCGAAAAATCAGCGTCAGGCGCGCCACTTCCTTGGCCAGGATCTCGCCGCCAAACGGCAGGTGAATGCGAAACAGGGCGGTGGCCGCTACCACCTCGCTGCTCAGGTCCTGCAGGACCAGATCGAGCATCTCGATGCGGATGGGGTCGGGTACCTGGGCGAAGTCCTGGCGGGTGATCTTCTGCCATTCGCCGAGATCCTTGACCAGAAAACCACCACTGCCGGTGTAGCCACTGAAGTTGTCGCTGAAGCGGCCGGTCAGGCGCTCATCCCGCGAGGTGTACATCTCGATGTACTGGTCAAACAGGGCGCGAATCTGTTGCTGTCGATCCGAAGCGTTGCTGTTCATGGCCACTGCCTGTTCTGTGCTGTATTTACCACTTTACCCCCGCCTGGCGGGCCATTCCCTGCCTTTTAGCAGGTACTTGGCCTTAATCCTTAACCAAGTATTAAGGCGCCATGCCCGGGCATGAAATAACCATGCCTTGGCATTCAGTTTGACTTAAGTATCGCCGGTTAGGGTTAGGCCATCCCTTCTGGAGCGCTTCACGATGAACAAGACAGCTATCTCTCTCGCCCTCGCTGGCATGGCGGCATTGCCCGCCATTGGCCAGGCCCGCGAAATCAACCTGAGCACCACGCTGAAAGACTATCGCGGCAACGAGGCCTACCTGGCCATTTATGTCACCGACGCCCAAGGTGCCTACCAGCGCACCCTGTGGGTCGCCGGCAAGAAGGCCAAGTACTACAAGCACCTGCGCGACTGGGCTCAGGGCGGTGGCAGTAAGCCGGCCGAGTTCGATGGCCTGACCGGCGCCAGTGTCGGCGGCGGCGAAACCCTGGAAGTGGCGGTCGAGCTGGAAGACGCCCTGATCGATGCCGGTTACGAAATTCGCATCGACAGCGCGGTGGAAGACAAACGCGATAACCGTGGCGAAATCAAGCTGCCACTGACCCAGCAAGCGACCACGGTCAACGGTGGCGCCCAGGGTTATGTCGACAGCTTCAGCTACCACTTCTGAGCCCCGGAGCCCGTTTATGCTGCAACGCACCCATGTGCTAGTGAGCCTCGTGCTCGGCGTCATTCTTATCCTGTCGGCCGCCAGCGGTCTGGTGCTCTCCGGCAACACGCTGGTCGAGCACTTACGTGCTGCGCCGAGCCAGGGTGAGACGGTCGCCGTGGTCGCCGAGCGGATTGCCCGCCAGCTGCCGGGCATCGAGCGCATCGAACGGGCGCCCAGCGGTGAGCTGCGGGTGACGTTCAGCACGGCCACCGACAGCGATGTGGTGCTGGTCGACCCGGCCAGTGCGGCGGTGCTGGCGCCATATCAGCCGTCGGCGCTGTTGTCCTGGGTGCGCGACCTGCACCGTGAGTTGTTGCTGGGTTCCGCTGGGCGCTGGCTCAGCGGCCTGTCGGCGCTGGCGTTGTTGCTGCTGGCCCTGACCGGCAGCTGGTTGCTGGCGCGCCGTCTGGGCGGCTGGCGTCAGCTGCTGCTGCCGATCAATCCGGGTCAGGGCTTGACGCACTGGCACAGCGTGGCGGCGCGTTGGGCGTTGCCGGGGCTGTTGATTCTCGCCAGCAGCGGGCTCTACCTCGCAGCCAGCAGCCAGGGCTGGATCAGTGACGGCCAGGATGCCGATCTGGCCTACCCCGAGGCCAGCTATGCGGCGCCGGCGGTGGAGCTTGGCAGCCTCTCGGCCCTACGCCATCTGAACCTCAACGATTTGCGTGAGCTGGAGTTCCCCAGCGACAGCCAGACGGCCAATTACTACAGCGTGCGCACCGCGACCGGCGAGGGTTTCGTCAATGCCAGCAGCGGCCAGTGGATCAGCTATCAGCCCCACGGTTTCGCCCGTCGCCTGTATGAAAACTTCTATGAACTGCACACCGGTGCCCCCTCACCGCTGTGGTCGCTGATCCTCGCCGCGACCAGCCTGGCCTGCCTGTTTCTCAGTGGCTCCGGCCTGCTTGCCTGGTGGCGACGCCAGCGTCTGGCGCGACTGCTGCCAGACAATGCCCCGGCGGCCCAAGCGGAAACCATTCTGCTGGTGGGCAGCCAGAGCGGCAGCACCTGGGCCTATGCCCGCCAGTTGCACAGCCAACTGGTGGCCAGCGGCCTGCGGGTGCACAGCGCCAGCATGAACCAGCTGCAGCCGAGCTACCCGCAGGCCAAGCGCCTGCTGATTCTCACCGCCACCTATGGCGATGGTCAGGCGCCGGACTCGGCCAGGGCGTTTCTTGCGCGCCTCGACCAGTGCCAGTTGAACACCGACGTGCAGGTGGCGGTGCTGGGCTTTGGTGATGCGCAGTTCCAACACTTCTGCGGCTATGCCGAGCAGGTTCAGCAGCAGTTGCAGCAACGTGGGCTGCAGGCGCTGTTGCCGCTACAGAAGATCGACCGTGGCGATCTCGGTGAGTTGAATGGCTGGGCGCAGCGCTTGGGTCAGACACTGGGCCTCGACCTGCACTTCACGCCGGTGCGTAACGCGGTGGCGCTGCAGCAGCTGCAACTGCTGAGCAAGGAGGTGTATGGCGAACACAGTGATGCGCCGGCGGCCATCCTGCGCTTTGCCGTACGCGCCGCGCAGCCGACCTGGTGGCGCCCAGCTGCACGCTTTGCGCCGGGCGATCTGGTCGGCATCAGCCCCGGCAACGGGCAGGCACCGCGCTATTACTCGATAGCCAGCAGCGATGAGGATGACGCCCTGGAAATCTGCGTGCGCAAACAAAACCAAGGGCGTTGTTCGTCGCTGCTGCATGGCTTGCAGGTGGGCGACTGCGTCGAGGGCTTTATCCAGCCGCACCCGGACTTTCGCCCCAGCGCCGGTCAGCATCCGCTGATTCTGGTGGGCGCCGGCACCGGCCTGGCGCCGCTGATTGGCTTCGTGCGCAAGAATGCCACTCAGCGCCCGCTGCACCTGTACTGGGGCGGCCGCAATGCGCAGTCGGATTTCCTCTATGAGGACGAACTCAGCGAGTACCTGGCCGACGGCCGCCTGACCCACCTGGGCCTGGCGTTCTCCCAAGGTGTTGACGGCCTGTATGTGCAGGATCGTTTGCGCCAGGACGCTAGCGCCCTGCAGGGGCTGTTTGCCCAGGGCGCCCAGGTGCTGGTGTGCGGCTCCAAGGACATGGCGGCCGGCGTGCGCGCCGTGCTGGAAACCCTGCTGGCGCAACGGGGCAGCAGTGTCGACGACCTACGACTGCAAGGGCGGTACCGCGAAGATGTCTACTGAAACCCTGCCGCTGCAACGCTACAGCCTCAGTGGCGCAACCATGGGCACGCGCTACAGCGCGGTGTTTTACGCTGCTGCCGAGATTGATCAGGCCGCGATTCAGGCCGACCTGCAACAGGCGGTTGAGCAGGTCGACCAGCAGATGTCGACCTGGAACCCGGCGTCCGCGCTGATGCAACTCAACGCCGCGCCGCTGGAGCAGTGGTTGAGCCTACCCGACGAGTTGCTGTGGGTGCTGACCACCGCACTGCGTATTGGCGAGGAGTCGGCCGGTGCCTTCGAGATCGGCGTCGGTGCGCTGGTCAGCGCCTGTGGCTTTGGTCCGCAACCGGCGGCCGAACAGTTGCCCGCTCGCCAGCCAAGTGCGCGTGCAGCGCTGGAGCTGGATGTCGCGCGGCGCGCGGTGCGCAAACGGGCGGCCATCAGCCTGGACCTCAACGGTATCGCCAAGGGCTTTGCCGTCGATCAGTTGGCCCGTTGCCTGGAGCAGCACTGCATTCACGCGTACCTGGTGGGCATCGATGGCGAAATGCGCGCGGCCGGGCGCAAAGCCGACGGCAGCGCCTGGTTGGTGGCCCTGGAAAAACCGCTCAAGGGCCGCCGCGAAGTGCTTGGCGCGCTGGAACTGCACGACACTTCAATCGCTACCTCGGGTGACTACCGGCATTGGCGCGAACGGGATGGCAGTGTGCATTCCCACACCATGGACCCGCACAGCGGCGTGCCGCTGGTGTCGACGCTGACCTCGGTGTCGGTGATCTGCACCAGCTGCATGTACGCCGATGCCTGGGCTACCGCCTTGCTGGTGCTGGGCGTGGAGCGCGGCAGCCAATTGGCCAAGGCTCAGGGCCTGAGCGCGATCTTTGTGCTGCGCGAGGGCGATGAGCTGCGCGAGATCACGGTCGGGCTGTGAATCGCTGGCAGGGCGTGGCATGCCCTGACGACTATCGGGGTCATTCCTAAATCCTATTGGCCCGGTTGTGGATCAGCGTCCAAGCTGAGCTGACTCGTTAGGTGCAAACAACAGGAGATGATCATGTCAAATGACGCCAAATGCCCGTTCTCGGGCGGTGCGAACAAGCAGGCCCTGGCCGGTGGCGCCCGCAGCAATGCCGATTGGTGGCCCAACCAACTGAACCTGAAAATCCTCCATCAGCACTCTGCCTTGTCCGACCCAATGGGCGAGGATTTCAACTACGCCGAAGAATTCAAAAGCCTCGACCTCGACGCCGTGGTCAAGGACCTCACCGCCCTGATGACCGACTCCCAGGACTGGTGGCCAGCGGACTGGGGCCACTACGGTGGCCTGATGATCCGCATGGCCTGGCACTCCGCCGGCACCTACCGGACCACCGACGGCCGTGGCGGTGCCGGTGCCGGCAACCAGCGGTTTGCTCCACTGAATAGCTGGCCGGACAACGGCAACCTCGACAAGGCGCGGCGCCTGCTCTGGCCGATCAAGCAGAAGTACGGGCGCAAGCTGTCCTGGGCCGACCTGATGATCCTGGCCGGCAACGTCGCGCTGGAATCCATGGGTTTCAAGACCTTCGGCTTTGCCGGTGGCCGGCCGGACATCTGGGCGCCGGAAGAAGACGTCTATTGGGGCGCCGAAAGCGAGTGGCTGGCCACCAGTGACAAGGCCAACAGCCGCTACTCCGGCGAGCGCACTCTGGAAAACCCGTTGGCCGCCGTGCAGATGGGCTTGATCTACGTAAACCCGGAAGGTCCGGACGGCAATCCCGATCCAGTCGCCTCGGGCCGCGATGTGCGTGAAACCTTTGCCCGCATGGCCATGGATGACGAAGAAACCGTGGCCCTGGTGGCCGGTGGGCATACCTTCGGCAAGGCCCACGGCGCCGGTGATCCGAGCCTGGTCGGCCCCGAGCCGGAAGCCGCGCCGATTGAGGCGCAGGGCCTGGGCTGGAGCAACAAGCTCGGCAGCGGCAAGGGTGTGCACACCACCACCAGCGGTATCGAAGGCGCCTGGAAGCCCAACCCGACAAAATGGGACATGGGTTATTTCGACATGCTGCTGGGCTACGAGTGGCAGCTGAGCAAGAGTCCGGCCGGTGCCCATCAATGGACGCCGATCAACTGCAAGCCCGAGCACCTGATTCCCGATGCTCATGACCCGGCGAAGAAGCATCCGCCGATGATGACCACGGCCGACCTGTCGCTGCGCATGGACCCGGCCTACGAGAAAATCTCCCGGCGTTTCCACCAGGACCCGCAGGCGTTTGCTGATGCGTTCGCTCGCGCCTGGTTCAAGCTGACTCACCGCGACATGGGCCCGCGTACCCGTTACCTCGGCAAGCTGGTGCCCGCTGAAGTCTTGCTCTGGCAGGACCCGGTGCCCGCCGTGACGCATGCTCTGATCGATGCTCAGGACATCGCGGCCTTGAAGGCCAAGCTGCTCGCCTCGGGCTTGTCCATCGGCCAATTGGTCAACACCGCCTGGGCTTCGGCTGCGACCTTCCGTGGCAGCGACAAGCGCGGCGGGGCCAACGGTGCGCGTATTCGCCTGGCACCGCAGAAGGACTGGGCCGTCAACCAGCCGGCCGAACTGGCCAAGGTGCTGGCGACGCTGGAGGCGCTGCAGCAGGACTTCAACGCCAGCGCCGCGGCGGGCAAGCAGGTCTCGCTGGCCGACCTGATCGTGCTGGGTGGCTGCGCCGCGGTGGAAGCCGCCGCGAACAAGGCCGGCGTCAGTGTCACGGTGCCCTTTACCCCAGGGCGCACGGACGCGACGCAGGCGCAGACCGACGTCGAGTCGTTCGCCGTACTGGAACCCAAAGCCGATGGCTTCCGTAACTATGTGCGACCGGGGCTGGAGGGCTATGTCGCCGAAATGCTGATCGACAAGGCGCAGTTGCTGACCCTGACGGCGCCGGAGATGACCGTGCTGATCGGTGGCTTGCGTGCCCTCAATGCCAACGCAGGGCAAACCCAGCACGGTGTGTTCACCCAGCGGGCGGAAACCCTGAGCAACGACTTCTTCGTCAACCTGCTGGATATGGGCACCCAATGGCAGAAGTCGGGCAGTGCCGACGGTGTGCTGGAAGGCCGCAATCGGGCCACCGGTGATCTGCGTTGGACCGCCACGGTGGTGGATCTGGTGTTCGGCTCCAACTCGCAGTTGCGCGCCTTGGCCGAGGTGTATGCCACCAGCGATGCTCCAGCGAAGTTCGTGCATGACTTCGTCGCGGCTTGGGACAAGGTGATGAACCTGGATCGTTTCGATCTGGCCTGAGCCGCGCCGTTACACCTCTAAGCCCCACCCAGCGCCGCCACGGCTTGCCTCGGGATCAACCCAGGCCGGCCGTGGCGGCGCCACTTTTTGTGGCAACAGACCCTAGGGCTTAGCGCACGGCGGGCTGAAACTTCTTGCGATACGCCGCCGGCAGCAGGCCAACCCGTTGCAGGAACAGGCGGCGGAACGAGTTGCTGTCCTCGTAGCCGATTTTGTAGGTGATGCTGTCCAGGCTCATGCGGGTGGTTTCGAGCAGTTGCTTGGCCTGCTCCAGGCGCAGCGTTTGCAGGTAGGCCAGCGGCGTGTAGCCGGTGGCCTCCTTGAAGCGGCGCTTGAAGTTGCGCACCCCGAAGCCGAAGCGCTGAGCCAGCTCATCGATCACGATGGCCTGGGCGAAGTGCGCCTCCAGCCAGTTCTGCACCTGCAGGATGTCGCCATCGCCGTGGTTCTTCGGCAGCGACCACATGACATACACCGATTGCTCGCTGCGCACGTTGTCGATCAGCAGGTATTTGCTGCATTGCTGGGCCAGTTCCAGCGAGGCGAAGCGGCGGATCAGATGCAGCAACAGGTCCATGGCCGCACTGGCGCCGCCACTGCTGATCACGCCGTTGTCCTCGCAAAGAATTTGCCGCTCATCCAGCTGCGCCTCGGGGTAACGGCGGCGCAACAGCTCGGCAAAGGCCCAGTGGGTGGTGACCTTGCGGCCCTCCAGCAGGCCGGCTTCGCCGAGCATAAACGCCGCCGTGCACATGGACGCAATAACGGCCCCTTGCGCCTGCTGCTGGCGCAGCCAGGGCGCGTAGCGGGTAAAGCTCGGCAAAGCCTTCTTGAGGGTGAACAGAAACCCCGGAATCAGCACCAGTTCGGTGTGCGCCAGTTCGGCCAGGGCTGCATCCACCTGCAGCCGTTGCCCGCCCAGGCAGGTGACATCGGCGCCATCCAGGGAGGCGCTGACGACCTCGAACGGCGGGGTGTCGCTGGCGGCAAACAGGTTGGCGGCGGTGAGCATCTCCAGCGCGATGCTGGCGCTGGCGGCGGAACAGTGATCAGTCAGGAGCAGGGTGACGTGCATAAAACATCCGCTTGCGTTTTTCGCATGGAAAAAGTCATTTGCGCACCTACCTTAGCCGAAGTCGCCGCCCTAGAGTGAGCCGCTCATTTCCGCTAACGGCATCCTTATGAATCTCTGGTTTCGACTGTTGCTCATGCTCCTGCGCCGCCCGTGGCGCAAACCGGTGGATGGCCTGGCCACCACCGTCATCCGTCTGCGCGTCTGGCCGCTTGATCTCGACTTCAATCGGCATGTCACCAACGGCCGCTATTTCACCCTGGCGGATGTCGGGCGCATGGATTACGTGCTGTGCAGCGGCGCCTTTCGCGTGGCCCTGCGGCACAAGGCGCTGCCGATCGTTGGCGACACCTGGGGCAAGTTTCGCCGTGAGCTGAAACTGTTCGAGGCGTTCGAGATTCACACCCGCATGCTCGGTTGGGACGACAAGTGGAGCTTTGTCGAACACCGCTTCGTCAGTCGCGGGCGGGTGGTGGGGGTGGTGCTGATCCGCGGGCTGTTCCGCTCGCCCAAGGGCACGGTGGCCCCCGGCGAGTTTGCCCGGGAACTGGGCCTGGCCGAGCAGTCCCCGGCGCTACCGCACTGGCTGAGCGCTTGGTCGCAAAGCTGCGACGACATGAGCCTGCAACTGCGTGGGGAAGAGGCGAGCGCGGTTCAAGCGCCGCGCTGAGGTTTCAGGCATTCCTGGCTACTGCGCATAACGCTCGTAGAGTTTCTGGAAGCGGCCATCGGCCTGACTGCGCTGCAGCGCGGCGCGCCACTCGGCAACTTGCGGCGCCGGGATGCCGAGGGACAGGGCGATATAGCCGTGGTCGCTGCCGAGCTTTACCGCGCTGGCTTGCACCTCCTGGGCATTGACCTGGGCATCCTGCAATTTTTGTTTGAGCCCGGCATCGGCCGAGGCCACCAGCGCCACCCGGCCGGCGGCGAGCATGCGCAGGCAATTGGCATAGCTGCTGTTGCGCTTGATCTGCGCGAAGCCGGCAGCGGACAGCTGGTCATCATGGGAGCTGCCGTTGAGCACGCACACCGGCAGGTGCTGCGCGTCCATCAGGGTGCGGATGCCAGTGGGGCGCTTGGTGCTTTCGTAGAGGTAATCGGTCTCGGCCAGGGTCGGGCCGACCCAGTGCGCCAGTGGCTGGCGCTCCGGGGTCTGGCTGAGATTGAACAGCACCACATTGCGCTGTTCCTTGAGCAGTACCAGGCCGCGTGCCAGCGGCACTTCCTGGATTGGCAGGGGCTTGCCCAGGTCGGCCAGCAGCATATGCACCAGTTCCAGGTAAAAGGCCCGTTTGCCGGCATGTTCACGGCCGTGCAATTGGCCGTCGATAAGCACGCCCTGATTGCCCAGGCTGTGGGTGTAGATAAGCCATTCCTGTGCCTGGCTGATGGCCGGCAGGAGGAGAAACAGCAAGCAGGCAAGGCGTTTCAAGGGCGGCCTCTTGGTGCTGGTGTGTGCGCTAGGGGAGCAGGCCGGCAGAGGGCGGCGCGCCGTTGTTATTTTTGATGGGTCTGCAGAGCTTGCCGAAGAATTGCGCAAACGCTGGGGGTTTGTCGACAGGCGTGGTGTATCCCCTTCGACATACGCGCCTCCAGGGGCGCGTTATTCGGGCATTGCCAGCGGCACTCAGGCGCAGCCGCAGCCGGTTTCCAGCTCCTTGAGAATCGGGCAGTCCGGGCGTTGGTCACCGTGGCAGCTGGTGACCAGGTCACTGAGGGTGTCGCGCAGGCTGGTGAGCTCGCCGATCTTGCGGTCGAGTTCGGCAATATGGCCGGCGGCCAGGGCTTTGACATCGGCGCTGGCACGCTGGCGGTCTTGCCACAGGGCCAGCAGTTTGCCGACTTCCTCCAGGGTGAAACCGAGGTCGCGGGCGCGCTTGATAAACGCCAGTTGATGCAGGTCCTGCGGGCTGTAATGGCGGTAGCCGTTGTCGCTGCGGTTGGCAGCATGGAGCAGGCCAATCGACTCGTAGTAGCGGATCATCTTGGCCGATAGGCCGCTGGCCTTGGCGGCCGCACCGATATTCATTGCTTATCCTCGCTCAAGTTGGCTTTCCAGCGTTTCAGCAGCAGGGCATTGGCCACCACGCTGACGCTGGACAGGGCCATGGCGGCGCCAGCCAGCACCGGGTTGAGCAGGCCGAAGGCGGCCAGCGGCAGGCCGATCAGGTTGTAGATAAAGGCCCAGAACAGGTTCTGGCGGATCTTCGCGTAGGTGCGCCGGCTGATCGCCAGGGCAGCGGGCACCAGGCGTGGGTCGCCACGCAGCAGGGTGATGCCGGCGGCGTGCATGGCGATGTCGGTGCCGCTGCCCATGGCGATGCCGATGTCGGCGGCGGCCAGGGCCGGGGCGTCGTTGATGCCGTCGCCGACCATGGCCACGCGGCCGTACTGCTTGAGGGCGTTGATACGCGCCAGTTTGTCCGCCGGCAGCACGTTGGCCTGGCGCTCGTCGATGCCCAGGGCGTCGGCCACAGCGTTGACGCTGCCCTGGTTGTCGCCGCTGATCAGGTGGCAGCGGATGCCCAGGGCCTGCAGTTGCTGGATGGCGGCGCGGGCGCCGGGTTTCAGGCTGTCGCCAAAGGCCAGCAGGCCGAGCACCTGCGGCTGCGGAGCCAGCTCCAGCAGCCAGGCCAGGCTGCGGCCTTCGGCTTCCCAGGCCTCTGCCGCGTTGCCCAGAACGCCTGTGGGCAGCTGCTGTTCATCCAGCAGGCGGCGGTTGCCCAGGGCCAGGGTGCGGGGGCCAAGCTCGGCGCGGGTGCCTTTGCCGGGCAACGCCTGGCTGGCGGTCACGGCGCTGAGGCTCAGATTACGGTCGCTGCAGGCGCTGAGCACGGCCTTGGCCAGCGGGTGTTCGCTGCCTTGCTGGAGGCTGCCGGCCAGTTGCAGCAGTTGCTCGTGATTGCCGTCGACGGCCTGCAGGTGCACCACTTGCGGGCTGCCGGAGGTCAGGGTGCCGGTCTTGTCGAAAGCCACGGCATGCACGCCATGGGCGATTTCCAGAGCTTCGGCGTCCTTGATCAAAATACCGTGACGGGCCGCCACGCCGGTGCCGACCATGATCGCCGTGGGCGTGGCCAGGCCGAGGGCGCAGGGGCAGGCGATCACCAGCACGGCCACGGCATTCAACAGCGCCACTTGCAGGCCGGCGCCGGCGAGCAGCCAGCCGACCAGGGTCAGCAGGGCGATGGCCAACACCACGGGGACAAACACCTGGCTGATGCGATCCACCAACTTCTGGATCGGTGCCTTGCCGGCCTGGGCGTTTTCCATCAGGCGGATGATCTGTGCCAGCTGAGTCTCGCCGCCCAGAGCGCGGATGCGCACCAGCAGGCGGCCTTCGCCATTGATCGCGCCGGTGCTGACGGCATCGCCGGGGTGTTTGGCCACCGGCAGGCTTTCACCGCTGAGCAGGGCTTCGTCGGCGTGGCTGCTGCCCTCGATGATCAGGCCGTCGACCGGGAAGCGCTCGCCGGGTTTGACCACGATCACGTCATCGCGCTGCAGGCTGCCGATCGCCACCTGTTCTTCACGGCCGTCCTGCAGGCGCAGGGCAAAGGCTGGGCGCAGGGCCTGGAGGGCACGCAGGGCGCTGGAGGTTTGGCGCTTGGCGCGGCTTTCCAGGTATTTGCCCAGGCGCACCAGGGCGATCACCACCGCCGCGGCCTCGAAATACAGGTGTGGCATGCCGCCGGCCGGGGTCGCCCACCACAGGTACAGGCTCAGGCCGTAGGCGGCGCTGGTGCCCAGTGCTACCAGCAGGTCCATGTTGGCGCTGCCGGCGCGCACCGCGCTCCAACCGGCACGGTAGAAGCGTGCGCCGAAGATGAATTGTACCGGGGTGGCCAGGGCAAATTGCAGCCAGGCCGGCTGCATCCAGTGCAGGCCGAAGGGCTCCACCAGCATCGGCAGCAACAGCGGCAGGGCCAGGCCGAGGGCCAGCAGCAGGCTCCAGCGCTCCCGTTGTAGCGATTGGCTAGGGTCGGCGGCGGGTGGTTCCTCGGCGTTGAGCAGGCTGGCTTGATAACCGGCGGCCACCACGGCCGCCAGCAGGGCTTGCGGGTCTGCCGTGCCGAGCAGTTGCAAGTGGGCGCGCTCGCTGGCCAGGTTGACGCTGACGGTCAGCACGCCAGGCACCTGCGCCAGGGCCCGCTCGACCCGACCCACGCAGTTGGCGCAGCTCATGCCGCTGATCTGCAGTTCCAGAGCCTCTTGTGGCACCTGGTAACCGCAGGCCGTGATGGCGTCGATCAGCGCTTGCGGGCTGGCGCCCTGGTATTGCACCTGGGCGCGCTCGGCCAGCAGGTTGACGCTGGCACTGCTGACGCCGGGCACTTGCTGCAGGGCGCGTTCGACGCGGCCGGCACAACCGGCGCAGGTCATGCCGCGAATGGGCAGGTCAATCAGGATCGGGCTGGTCATGGGCACCTCCGGGTGAGCAGATTGATAGAATCAACCTTCACCCAGGGGCAAGGTCAAGGCGTTATTGCGCGCTGGGCACTTTGATCAAATACAGGCCGTTGTTGCCCAGGGCGATGCGGTATTTGCGCACTTCGCCGGCCTTGAGTTCGATGTGTTCGCCGCGGATCTGCTCGAAGGCGGGGATGCAGCCGATGCCGCCGAGCATGCCCATGCGGATCGACAGTTTGCCGGCGGGCAAATTGAACGAGGTGGCCTGGCCCTGGTACAGGCGCGCGACCAACTGGTCCTGCAGATAGATGCCGATATCGCAGGGCGTAGCCACTTCCAGGCGGTCGCGGGTGATGATCAGCACGGCGTAATTCATCGGCGTTTCGCTGCTGGCGATGCCGGGCAGCAGCAATACAGCCAGCAGTAACAGACGCAAGCGCAACATAAACCACCTCGGATACCTGAACAGTCAGGTGTTGAGCTTGGCGTTTGCCGCGGCGTCCGGCAAGTGCGGCGCGGTTGTGCCTTGGCGATAAGTTTTCGCCAAGGCATCGCGTCTGTAGGGGTATTCGACCTATTATCGGCGTACTCACCTGAATTCAGCCGTCATGGAGACGACGTTATGCTTCTGGGCCGCCCTTGCCACACCTTGCTGCGCAGTTTTTCTCTCAGCCTATTGCTCAGCCCGCTGGCGTTGGCCGAAGGCCCGCCCCCGGCAGAGGTGTCGGTCGAAGTGGCCAAGCCCGAACTGTTGTCGGTGGTGCTGGAGTATGCGGCGCGCACCGCGGGTTACCGAGAAGTGGAAGTACGCGCCCAGGTGAGTGGCATCCTGCAGGAGCGCACCTACCTGGAAGGCAGCAAGGTCAAACAGGGCCAGGTGCTGTTCCGCATCGATCCGCGCTTGTACCAGGCGGCGCTGGCCCAGGCCAAGGGCGCCCTGGCCCAGGAGCAGGCGCGCTACCGACAGACCGATCGTGACCTTAAACGTATCCGCGAGCTGCAGAAAAAGGGCTTTGCCAGCGAAAGCGAGCTGGATCGCTACATTTCCAATTTCGAACAGAGCAAGGCCAACCTGGAGGCAGCCCAGGCCAATGTCCAGGCCAAGCAGATCGACCTTGAATACACCACAGTCGAAGCGCCGATCTCCGGGATCACCAGCAAGGAAGCCGTGTCCGAGGGCAGCCTGATGGTGGCCAGTGACCCTAACGCCAGCCTGCTGACCCAGATCACCCAGCTCGATCCGATCTACGTCAATTACGCCTACGCCGACCGTGAAGCCTCGCGCCTGCGTGAAGCGGTGCAGAACGGCACGGTGCAGTTGCCCGCCGATCAGAAGCTGAATGCCGAGGTGCTGTTCGGTGATGGCAGCGTGTATCCGCTGCCGGGCAAGGTGGACTTCACCGACAGCCTGATCGACAAGGGCACCGGCACCGTCAGTGCACGCGCCATCGTCCCTAACCCAGAACAGAGCCTGCTGCCGGGGCAGTTTGTCCGCGTGCGGATTTCCGGGATTACCCGGCCAAATTCCATCACCGTGCCGGAGCAGGCCCTGGCGCAGAGCCCGCAGGGCAACCTGGTGTTTGTCGTCGACGAGGCCGGCATCGCCCGCGCACGGCCGGTGGACACCGAGTTCACCGTCAAGGGCCGTTGGGTGATCCGCTCCGGCATCAAGGCCGGTGATCGGGTTATCGTCGAAGGCTTGATTCGCGTGCG
>JAIERF010000367.1 GCA_019747075.1 Pseudomonadaceae bacterium | reverse complement strand
TGAACCGCCGTATACGGAACCGTACGTACGGTGGTGTGAGAGGACGGCGGATGTAAATCCGCCTCCTACTCGATCTACGATTTACCTGGCAGGACTATGGTCGTATAACCGGTAAGACCATGGTCGAATGGTTGACGGGCCCCCAGAGGTCTAAAAATCACTCTACGTAACTACAACAACATTACTGCGTCGAGGTAAAAGTCATGAGTGCCGATTCCCTGTATCCCGTGCGCCCTGAGGTGGCCGCCCAGTCGTTGACCGACGAGGCGACTTACAAGGCCATGTACCAGCAGTCGGTGATCAACCCCGACGGCTTCTGGCGTGAGCAAGCCAAACGCCTGGACTGGATGACGCCCTTCACCAAGGTCAAGCAGACCTCGTTCGACGATCACCATGTCGACATCAAATGGTTTGCCGACGGCACCCTGAACGTCTCGGCCAACTGCCTGGACCGTCACCTGGCTGAGCGCGGCGACCAGATCGCCATCATCTGGGAAGGCGACGATCCGGCTGACCACCAGGAAATCACCTACAAGCAGCTGCACGAGCAAGTGTGCAAGTTCGCCAACGCCCTGCGCGGTCAGGATGTCCACCGCGGCGACGTGGTGACCATCTATATGCCGATGATCCCGGAAGCGGTCGTGGCCATGCTTGCCTGTACCCGTATCGGCGCCATCCACTCGGTGGTGTTCGGCGGCTTCTCGCCAGAAGCCCTGGCTGGACGCATCATCGACTGCCAGTCGAAAGTGGTCATCACTGCCGACGAAGGCGTGCGCGGCGGCAAGAAAACCCCATTGAAAGCCAACGTCGACGACGCCCTGGCCAACCCGGAAACCAGCAGCGTGCAGAAGCTGATCGTGTGCAAGCGCACCGGCGGCGAGATCAAGTGGCACCCGCACCGTGACGTTTGGTACGAAGACCTGATGAAAGTGGCCTCCAGCCACTGCGCACCGAAAGAAATGGGTGCCGAAGACCCGCTGTTCATCCTCTATACCTCCGGCTCCACCGGCAAGCCCAAGGGCGTGCTGCACACCACTGGTGGCTACCTGTTGTACGCAGCCCTGACCCATGAGCGCGTGTTCGACTACAAGCCGGGCGAAGTCTACTGGTGCACCGCCGACGTCGGCTGGGTCACCGGCCACAGCTATATCGTCTACGGTCCGCTGGCCAACGGCGCCACCACCGTGCTGTTTGAAGGTGTGCCGAACTACCCGGACATGACCCGTGTGGCGAAGATCATCGACAAGCACAAGGTCAGCATCCTCTACACCGCACCGACTGCGATCCGCGCCATGATGGCCCAGGGCAAGGCGGCCATGGAGGGGGCCGACGGCTCCAGCCTGCGTCTGCTTGGTTCGGTCGGCGAGCCGATCAACCCGGAAGCCTGGCACTGGTACTACGAGGAAGTCGGCAAGTCGCGCTGCCCAGTCGTAGACACCTGGTGGCAGACCGAAACCGGCGGCATCATGATCAGTCCGCTGCCGGGCGCTACCGCACTCAAGCCGGGTTCGGCCACGCGTCCGTTCTTCGGCGTGCAGCCAGCGCTGGTGGACAACCTGGGCAACCTGATCGACGGCGCTGCCGAAGGCAATCTGGTGATCATCGATTCGTGGCCAGGCCAGGCGCGCAGCCTGTACGGCGACCACGACCGTTACGTCGACACCTACTTCAAGACCTTCAAGGGCATGTATTTCACCGGTGACGGTGCCCGTCGAGATGAAGACGGTTACTACTGGATCACTGGTCGCGTCGATGACGTGCTCAACGTCTCCGGCCACCGCATGGGTACTGCCGAAATCGAAAGCGCCATGGTTGCCCACCCGAAAGTCGCCGAGGCTGCCGTGGTCGGCATGCCGCACGACATCAAAGGGCAGGGCATCTATGTCTACGTGACCCTGAACAGTGGCGAGGAGCCTTCCGAGCAGCTGCGTCAGGAGTTGAAAAATTGGGTCCGCAAGGAGATCGGTCCGATCGCCTCGCCGGACGTGATCCAGTGGGCTCCCGGCTTGCCGAAGACCCGCTCGGGCAAGATCATGCGCCGTATCCTGCGCAAGATCGCCGTTGCCGAATACGATGCACTCGGTGACATATCCACTCTGGCCGATCCTGGTGTGGTGCAGCACTTAGTAGAGACTCACCGCAGCATGCAGGCAGCCTAACAGCCGCCGGTATTGACGCCCCGTCCTGGCCACAAGCCGGGACGGGGCGTTGTTGTTTGGGCGGCAAATAAATCCTGGGGGAACGACAATTAATATCGGCTTTGGCGTGGGGTGTCGCGTGCTGGATTGTTAGGGAATTCGGTGGCCTAGGGTTACGCAGGGCGGTAACTCGTTGCGCAAAAGCGGGGCGCGCGGGAACGAATTGCTCTGAAATGTGGCGTATTTAAATTGCGCTTGAATGCTGTATGTGTTGATCTAGAGCGGTTTTAAAATTTGCGGCGCAGTTATTGCTTTAATAATCGGTTACCTCCTTTCTTCTGCGTTGCATGTTTGCCGGCGCCTGTCAATCCACCCGCTCTGCGGGTCGGGGTCTTTTGTAACTTGTTGTCGCATTGAAGAAATATCGACTTTCAGCCTGTCGCTAGAATGCAGCACACCCAGCCAGGGCCGTTGCGCCCACCTAGCGCGCTGCAAAGACGGCGACTCTTTCTACACTGAATGCACGCATGCGCTGGGGCGCTTTGTCTTTCTGCCCAACGAAGCCAAACACACTCGAAGGAGTCACACGATGAACAAGCTTGCACTGCTTGGCGCTCTGGCGCTGTCCCTGTTGTCACCGCTGAGCATGGCCGATGAGGCCAAGCCGGTGCGCATCGGTATCGAAGCGGCGTACCCGCCCTTTGCGATGAAAACCCCGGAAGGCGCCATCACCGGTTTTGACTACGACATCGGTAACGCCCTGTGTGCCGAAATGCAGGTCAAGTGCGTGTGGATCGAGCAGGAGTTCGACGGTCTGATTCCCGCCTTGAAAGTGCGCAAATTCGACGCCGTACTGTCGTCGCTGAACATTACCCCGGAACGCCTCAAGTCGGTGGATTTCACCAACAAGTACTATGCCACTCCAGCCCGTCTGGCGATGAAGACTGGCACCGTGCTCAACGATCCGCTGGTCGATTTGAAAGGCAAGAAAGTCGGCGTGCAGCGTGCGTCTATTTATGACCGCTACGCCACTGAAGTCTATGCGCCGGCAGGTATCGAAGTGGTGCGTTACAGCTCGCAGAACGAAATCTTCCTCGACCTTACCGCCGGTCGTGTGGATGCCACCCTGGCCGATGTGGTCAATATCGATGACGGCTTCCTGAAAACCGACGCCGGCAAGGGCTTTGCTCTGGTAGGTCCGGATTACACCGAGGCCAAATACTTCGGTGACGGCGTCGGGATTGCCGTACGCAAGGGCGACAAGGCCATGGCTGAGCGCTTCAACAAGGCCATCGCGGCCATTCGCGCCAACGGCAAGTACCAGGAAGTGCAGAACAAGTACTTCCAGTTCAACGTTTACGGCGAGTAAGCGTTTTCCCTGAAGGTGGCACAAACTGGCTCTACGGTTTGTGCCACTTTTTCGTTGTGGCGGCGCTGCCTGTTCAGGCAGGGTGCGCGGTGTGAGGACCTCAAGCATGCTCAATGGCTACGGCGCGACCATCCTCGATGGTGTCTGGCTCACCTTGCAGCTGTCGCTGTTGTCGATGGCGGTTGCGATTGCCCTCGGTCTGTTCGGTGCATCTTGCCGGCTATCGCCGGTCAAGTGGTTGGCGCTGCTGGGTGAGGCCTACGCCACGGTGATCCGCGGGATTCCCGATCTGGTCCTGATCCTGCTGATCTTCTACGGCGGCCAGGACATGGTGAACCGCATCGCACCGCTGCTGGGCTATGAGGATTACATCGACATCAACCCGTTCGTGGCCGGTGTCGGCACCCTGGGCTTTATCTATGGCGCCTACCTGTCGGAGACCTTCCGCGGTGCCTTTATGTCCATCCCCAAGGGCCAGGGCGAGGCGGGTATGGCCTACGGCATGAGCCCGTTGCGGGTGTTCTGGCGGATTCTGGTGCCACAGATGATTCGCCTGGCGATCCCTGGCTTCACCAATAACTGGCTGGTGCTGATCAAGGCCACGGCGCTGATCTCCTTGGTTGGTCTGCAGGACATGATGGCGCGGGCCAAGAGTGCGGGTGACGCGACCCATGAGCCGTTCACTTACATCCTGGCGGCGGCGGCCATTTATCTGGCGATCACCAGTGTGTCCTTGCTGGTGCTGCGCTACCTTGAGCGGCGCTATTCGGCCGGCGTAAAGGCAATGGAAATTTAAGGGGCGGCCATGATTTTTGACTACAACGTGGTACTCGACAGCCTGCCGCTGTATTTCGCTGGCGTGCTGGTTACCCTCAAGCTGCTGGTGATTGCTCTGGTCTTTGGCCTGGCGCTGGCCGTGCCGCTGGGGTTGATGCGGGTGTCCAAGCAGCCGGTGGTGAACTTCCCAGCGTGGCTGTACACCTATGCGATCCGTGGCACGCCGATGCTGGTGCAGCTGTACCTGCTGTATTACGGCCTGGCCCAGTTCGAGGCGGTGCGTGCCAGTGTGTTCTGGCCTTATCTGTCCAATGCCACCTTCTGCGCCTGCCTGGCCTTTGCCATCAACACCAGTGCCTACAGTGCGGAAATTCTCGCCGGCAGCCTGAAAACCATTCCGCCGGGTGAGATCGAAGCCGCTAAGGCTGTGGGTATGTCGCGCTTCAAGCTGTACCGGCGCATTTTGCTGCCGTCGGCCCTGCGCCGGGCGCTGCCGCAGTACAGCAACGAAGTAATCATGATGCTGCACACCACCAGCCTGGCGTCGGTGGTGACCCTGATCGACATCACCGGGGCGGCGAAAACCGTCAGCTCGCAGTACTACCTGCCGTTCGAGGCGTACATCACAGCCGGCCTGTTCTACCTGGGCCTGACGTTTATCCTGGTGCGCTTGTTCAAACTGGCCGAGCGCCGCTGGCTGGCTTACCTGGCGCCGCGCAAAGCCTGAGGGCGAGCGGCCACTTGCATTGATCGATGCGTCGCCAGGCCGTGACGCACTCTTAACGATAGAGAACCCAGACCATGTACAAACTTGAAGTCCAGGATCTGCACAAGCGTTACGGCAACCACGAAGTGCTCAAGGGTGTGTCGCTGGCAGCCAAGGCCGGCGATGTGATCAGCATTATCGGCTCCAGCGGTTCGGGTAAGAGCACTTTTCTGCGCTGCATCAACCTGCTGGAGCAGCCCCATGCCGGCAAGATTTTGCTCAACGGCGAAGAGCTCAAGTTGGTGGCCAGCAAGGACGGCGCATTGAAAGCCGCCGACCCCAAACAGCTGCAGCGCATGCGCTCGCGTTTGTCGATGGTGTTCCAGCACTTCAATCTGTGGTCGCACATGAGCGCCCTGGATAACGTCATGGAAGCGCCGGTGCATGTGCTGGGTATGGACAAGCAAGCCGCGCGGGAAAAGGCCGAGCATTACCTGGCCAAGGTTGGCGTGGCCCACAGAAAAGATGCGTATCCCGCGCACATGAGCGGCGGCGAGCAACAACGCGTGGCCATTGCTCGTGCCCTGGCCATGGAGCCGGAAGTGATGCTGTTCGATGAGCCGACGTCAGCTCTTGATCCTGAGCTGGTCGGCGAAGTGCTCAAGGTGATGCAGGATCTGGCTCAGGAAGGCCGCACCATGGTGGTGGTTACCCACGAAATGGGCTTTGCCCGTGAAGTGTCCAACCAGCTGGTGTTTCTCCATCAGGGCTTGGTGGAAGAGCGTGGTTGTCCGAAGGAAGTATTGGCCAATCCGCAGTCGGACCGTCTCAAGCAGTTTCTTTCCGGCAGTTTGAAGTAACTGACGATGCCTGCGGCTAGGCTTTGATAGATGTTGCCTGTGGGTGTTTTGCCCAGTGTGGCTGTATTTCCCGCGGCCCATGGCCTGCATGAGGAGAGTGATGTGGTGTTTGCCCGTATCCCCAGCCTGATTCTGCCCTCCGTGGCCCTTGCGGGCCCGTGCTGCGGGGCTGTGCCGGCATGACTCATCCTGTGCGCCGCATTGGCTTTTTGCTCTGGCCCGGTACCCGGCCCCTGACCTTGGCCCTGGCGGAAGAAGCCCTGCGGGTGTCGCAGCGGGTTCACCCGGATGTGCATTACGAATTGCTGTTTCTACAGGCCGAGCCTGGCGCCGAAGCGCCTCTGGAGGGCGGTTGGCAGTTGCCGGGTAGCCCTTGGGCGGGTCAGCTGGAAGGTTTGCACAAGCTCTTGCTGGTAACGGATGAGCCACCTGGCGCGCTCTCTCCGGCACTTTCGGCGGCCCTCAAGCAGGCCGTGCGCGCTGGCTGTGTGCTGGGTGCGGTGGCGGCCGGGGTCTACCCGCTGGCGCAACTGGGGCTGCTGGATGGCTACCGGGCGGCGGTGCACTGGCGGTGGCAGGATGATTTTGCCGAGCGTTTCCCCAAGGTGATTGCCACCAGCCATCTGTTTGACTGGGATCGCGATCGCCTGACCGCCTGTGGCGGCCTGGCTGTGCTGGACCTGTTGCTGGCGGTGCTGGCCCGCGATCACGGTGCCGAGTTGGCTGGCGCGGTGAGTGAAGAATTGGTAGTCGAGCGCATTCGTGAAGGCAGTGAGCGCCAGCGCATTCCGTTGCAGAACCGTCTGGGTTCCAGTCATCCGAAGCTGACTCAGGCGGTGTTGCTGATGGAAGCCAACATCGAAGAGCCGTTGACCACGGACGAAATCGCCCAGCATGTGTGCGTGTCACGGCGCCAGCTGGAGCGCATCTTCAAGCAGTACCTCAATCGTGTACCCAGCCAGTATTACCTTGAGCTGCGCCTGAACAAGGCTCGCCAGCTGCTGATGCAGACCAGCAAGTCGATCATCCAGATCGGCCTGTCGTGTGGTTTCTCCTCCGGGCCGCACTTCTCCAGCGCCTACCGCAACTTCTTCGGCGCCACCCCGCGCGAAGACCGCAACCAGCGGCGCAGCGCCAGCCCGTTCGAGCTGACCGAGTCGGTGGCAGAACGCAGCTAAATCCAGACCCGGCCAGTGAGCCGGGTTTTTTATGTCGCTGATTTAGGCTGGTAGGGCGCAATCGGCTGGCCACGGAAATTTTCCCGGTGCTGCGCCGTGGCGGCTTGCAGCGTTTAAACTGCGCCTTCCCGATGCTTTGTGTCGCATCTGTGCAAGCATCGGCGCGGCGTGGGTTGGCCCTGTAAGAAGTTGTCGCATGGCGGCAATGCCAGGGCCAAAACAGCCCCTACAATCCTTCCATCGTCAGCCATTGCAGGCCGGCGTTCCCTCTCAGGAGAGTTTCAATGTCCGTTGAGCATGCGCACGTAGCACGCGCCGATTTTGATCAGGTAATGGTTCCCAACTATGCCCCGGCAGGTTTTATTCCGGTGCGCGGCGCGGGTTCGCGAGTATGGGATCAGAGCGGTCGTGAGCTGCTCGACTTTGCTGGCGGCATTGCAGTCAACGTGCTTGGCCATTGTCATCCGGCCCTAGTGGCGGCGCTGACTGAGCAAGCCAACAGCATGTGGCACATCTCCAACGTCTTCACCAATGAGCCGGCCCTGCGCCTGGCCCACAAGCTGGTCGACGCCACCTTCGCTGACCGGGTGTTCTTCTGTAACTCCGGCGCCGAAGCCAACGAGGCCGCATTCAAGCTGGCCCGTCGTGTGGCCTTCGATAAGTTCGGCGAAGAAAAGTGCGAAATCATTGCCGCTACCAACAGCTTCCACGGTCGCACCTTGTTTACCGTCAGCGTCGGTGGCCAGCCGAAGTATTCCGATGGCTTCGGGCCGAAGATCCAGGGCATCACCCATGTGCCGTACAACGATCTGGCCGCGCTGAAAGCCGCTATCTCCGACAAAACCTGCGCTGTGGTGCTGGAGCCGATTCAGGGTGAGGGCGGCGTGTTGCCGGCTGAGCAGGCCTACCTGGAAGGTGCTCGTGCGCTGTGCGACGCGCACAACGCGCTGCTGGTGTTCGATGAAGTACAGACCGGCATGGGCCGCAGCGGCGAGCTGTTCGCCTACATGCACTACGGCGTGACTCCGGACATCCTCTCCAGCGCCAAGAGCCTGGGCGGCGGTTTCCCGATTGGCGCCATGCTCACCACCAACGAGCTGGCCAAACACTTGGCCGTCGGCACCCACGGCACCACTTACGGCGGCAATCCACTGGCTTGCGCGGTGGGCGAAGCGGTGATCGACATCGTCAATACCCCTGAAGTGCTGGCGGGTGTGAAGGCCAAGTCGGCGCGCTTCAAGGCCAAGTTGGAGCAGATCGGTCAGCAGTACGGCGTGTTCAGCGAAGTGCGCGGCCTCGGCCTGCTGCTCGGCTGCGTGCTCAGCGAGGCCTGGAAAGGCAAGGCCAAGGCTGTGCTGGACGCCGCCGCCGCCGAAGGTCTGCTGGTGTTGCAGGCCAGCCCGGACGTGGTGCGTTTCGCCCCGAGCCTGGTGGTGGAAGACAGCGATATCGATGAAGGCCTGGCCCGTTTCGAGCGTGCCGTGGCCAAGCTGACCCAGGCCTAAGCCGGGTCACAGGTGGGCCGTTCAGGAGGAATGGCCCCTTTTACCTTCAGGGATGAACGGTTCTGTGTGCGCCGCGGCCTTGGTTCGCGGTTTTCTCCGGGTCTGGCGCTGCCAGGTTCCGGGGCTTTTATTCAAAAGGAGTGACCCCATGCTGGTGATGCGTCCTGCGCAAATCGCAGACTTGTCCGAGGTGCAGCGCCTGGCTGCGGACAGCCCGGTGGGTGTCACGTCCTTGCCCGACGATGCCGAGTGCCTGCGCGAGAAAATCGCCGCCTCGGAGGCCTCGTTTGCCGCCGAAGTCAGCTTCAACGGTGAAGAAAGCTACTTCTTCGTCCTTGAAGACACCGACACCGACACCGGGCGCCTGGTAGGCTGCTCCGGGATTGTCGCCTCGGCGGGCTACTCCGACCCCTTCTACAGCTTTCGCAACGAAACCTTCGTGCATGCCTCGCGCTCGCTGTCGATCCACAACAAGATTCACGCCCTGTCGCTGTGCCATGACCTGACCGGCAACAGCCTGTTGACCAGCTTCTATGTCGAGGCCGATCTGGTGCCGTCGGTGTGGGCCGAGCTGAATTCCCGTGGCCGCCTGTTGTTTGTCGCCAACCACCCGGAGCGCTTCGCTGATGCGGTGGTGGTGGAGATCGTTGGCTACAGCGATGAGCAGGGCGATTCACCGTTTTGGGATGCGGTGGGGCGCAACTTCTTCGACATGAGCTACACCGAGGCCGAGCTGCTCAGTGGGCTGAAAAGCCGCACCTTCCTCGCCGAGCTGATGCCCCATTACCCGATCTATGTGCCGCTGCTGCCGGATGCGGCCCAGGAGGCCATGGGCCAGGTGCATCCACGGGCGCAGATCACCTTCGACATCCTGATGCGTGAAGGCTTCGAGACCGACCACTACATCGACATCTTCGACGGCGGTCCGACCCTGCATGCGCGCACCTCAGGCATTCGCTCCATCGCCCAAAGCCGCGTGGTGCCGGTACGCCTGGCTGCGCCTGGGGCTGAGCCGCAAAAAGGCGGGCGCACCTACCTGGTGGCTAACGGCCAATTGCAGGATTACCGCGCGATTGTCGCCGAACTGGATTGGGTGCCCGGCAAGCCGGTGGTTCTGAGTGTTGCAGCCGCCGAGGCCTTGGGCGTCGGTGAAGGTGCCAGCGTGCGCCTGGTCGCGGTTTAAAGGGGATAGCTATGATCGTTCGTCCTGTACGCAGCGCCGATTTGCCGGCCCTGATGGAGTTGGCCCTGAGCACCGGCGCCGGCCTGACCACCTTGCCGGCCAACGAGGCGCGCCTGGCGCACCGCGTCGGCTGGGCCGAGAAGGCTTTTTCCGGCGAAGCCGGGCGCGCCGATGCCGATTACCTGTTCGTCATGGAAGATGACGACGGCAAGGTGGTCGGTATCTCCGCCATCGCCGGTGCGGTGGGCAAGCGCGAGCCCTGGTACAACTACCGGGTCGGCCTGACGGTGAGTGCCTCGCAAGAGCTGAACATCCACCGCGAGATTCCCACCCTGTTTCTGGCCAACGACCTGACCGGCAACTCCGAGCTGTGCTCGTTGTTCCTTCAGGCCGGGCAGCGCAGTGGCGTTAACGGCCGTCTGCTGTCGAAGGCGCGCTTCCTGTTTATCGCCGAGTTTGCCGAGCTGTTCGGCGACAAGGTGATCGCCGAAATGCGCGGCATGTCCGACGCCAATGGTCGCTCGCCGTTCTGGGAGAGCCTCGGTCGGCACTTCTTCAAGATGGAATTCAGCCAGGCCGACTACCTTACCGGCGTCGGCAACAAGGCCTTTATCGCCGAACTGATGCCCAAGTTTCCGCTGTATAGCTGCTTCCTCTCGGAAGAGGCCCGCGCCACCATCGGTCGCGTGCATCCGGACACCGAGCCGGCGCTGGCCATGCTCAAGGGGGAGGGTTTCAGCTATCAGGGCTATGTCGACATTTTCGACGCCGGCCCGGCCATCGAGTGCGAGACCCGCAAGATTCGCGCGGTGCAGGACAGCCAGGTGCTGATTCTGGCCATCGGCACGGTGGCGGAAGATGCCGCCACCTACCTGATCCACAACCGCAAGCTGGCTGACTGCCGGATTACCGCGGCGCCGGCGCGAATTGCCTCCGGCACCCTGGTGGCCGATGCTCTGACCGCCAAGCGTCTGCACATGCGCGCCGGTGACCAGGTGCGTGCAGTCCCGATTTCGGCCCGTGCCGCCGCCACCCAGGAGCGCAACTGATGAGCACCCATTGCATCGCCGGTGTCTGGCAAGACGGCCATGGCGGCAGTTTTGAATCGCTTAACCCGGTCACCCAAGCGGTGATCTGGCAAGGCCGTGCGGCCACTCCGGCCCAGGTCGAGGCGGCTGTGCAGGCGGCCCGTGCCGCGTTCCCGGCTTGGGCGCAACGTTCGTTGGATGAGCGGATTGCCGTGCTGGAAGCTTTTGCCAATTGCCTGAAAGCCCGCGCCGATGAGCTGGCTCACTGCATCGGCGAGGAAACCGGCAAGCCGCTGTGGGAGTCCGCCACCGAAGTGACCAGCATGGTCAACAAGGTTGCCATCTCGATCCAGAGCTACCGCGAGCGCACCGGAGAGAAGAGCGGGCCGCTGGCCGACGCCACCGCCGTGCTGCGCCACAAGCCCCATGGCGTGGTGGCGGTGTTCGGCCCCTACAACTTCCCCGGTCACTTGCCCAACGGCCACATTGTGCCGGCGCTGCTGGCGGGTAACACGGTGCTGTTCAAGCCCAGTGAGCTGACGCCGAAAGTCGCCGAACTGACGGTTAAGTGCTGGCTCGAAGCCGGCTTGCCGGCCGGCGTGCTCAACTTGTTGCAGGGCGCACGGGAAACCGGTGTGGCTCTGGCCGCTAATCCGGGCATCGACGGGCTGTTCTTTACCGGCTCCAGCCGCACCGGCAATGCCTTGCATCAGCAGTTTGCCGGTCGCCCGGACAAGATTCTGGCCCTGGAAATGGGCGGCAATAACCCGCTGGTGGTGGAGCCCGTGGCCGACCTGGAAGCGGCGGTGTACTGCATCATTCAGTCTGCCTTTATCAGTGCCGGCCAGCGCTGCACCTGCGCCCGCCGTTTGCTGGTGCCCGAAGGCGAGTGGGGCGATGCCCTGCTGGCACGCCTGGTGGCCGTGTCGTCGACGCTTAAGGTCGGTGCTTTCGACGAACAGCCTGCGCCTTTTATGGGCTCGGTGATTTCCCTCGCTGCCGCCGAGCAACTGCTCAAGGCCCAGCAACAGCTGATCGTCAACGGTGCCAAAGTGTTGCTGGCCATGACCCAGCCGCTGGCGACTGCCGCCTTGCTGACCCCTGGGATTATCGATGTCACCGCGGTCGCTGAGCGCCCGGATGAAGAGTTTTTCGGTCCGCTGTTGCAGGTGATCCGCTATGAGGGTTTCGCGGCTGCCATCGCCGAAGCCAACGCTACCCAGTACGGCCTGGCGGCGGGTTTGCTGTCCGATTCTGCTGAGCGTTACCAAGAGTTCTGGCTGCAAAGCCGCGCCGGTATCGTCAATTGGAACAAGCAACTGACCGGCGCCGCCAGCAGCGCGCCGTTCGGCGGTGTGGGCGCTTCGGGTAACCATCGCGCCAGTGCCTATTACGCTGCCGATTACTGCGCCTACCCAGTGGCCTCGCTGGAATGTGCCAGCCTTAGCCTGCCTGCAACCCTGACCCCAGGAGTGAGCCTGTGAGCAATGCGTTTGAGATGAACTTCGATGGCCTGGTCGGGCCCACCCACAACTACGGTGGCCTGTCCTACGGCAACGTCGCGTCGCAGAGCAACAGCCAGCAAGGCTCCAACCCCAAGGAAGCGGCCAAGCAGGGCCTGGCGAAGATGAAGGCGCTGATGGACATGGGCTTTCAGCAGGGCGTGTTGGCCCCGCAGGAGCGCCCGGATGTGGCCGCCCTGCGCAGCCTGGGCTTCGCCGGTACAGATGCGCAGGTGATGGCCAAGGCGGCGAAAGAGGCCATGCCACTGCTGGCGGCCTGCAGCTCGGCATCGAGCATGTGGACGGCCAACAGCTGCACCGTCAGCCCCAGCGCCGACACGGCCGATGGCCGGGTGCACTTCACCGCTGCCAACCTCAATTGCAAGTTCCACCGCTCCATCGAGCACCCGACCACCAGCCGCGTGCTGGCGGCGATGTTCAACAATGCCGAGCACTTCGCCCACCACGCGGCCTTGCCGGCGGTTGGTCAGTTCGGTGACGAAGGCGCGGCCAACCACACGCGCTTCTGCAAGGGTTATGGCGACGCGGGTGTGGAGTTCTTCGTGTTCGGCCGTAGTGCCTTTGACAGCCGCTTCCCGGCGCCGCAGCGTTACCCGGCGCGGCAGACCCTGGAGGCCAGTCAGGCCGTCGCCCGCCTGCACGGCCTGAGCGAGGCCGGGGTGGTGTACGCCCAACAGAATCCGGCGGTGATCGATCAGGGCGTGTTCCACAACGACGTGATCGCCGTGGGCAATGGCGAGGTGATGTTCCATCACCAGGACGCCTTCTTGCACACCGAGCAGGTGCTCGCCGAACTGCAGGAAAAACTCGCCGCTCGTGGTGGCCAGTTCCAGTCCGTATGCGTGCCGCGTGAGCAGGTAACGGTGGAGGATGCGGTCAAGTCCTACCTGTTCAACAGCCAGCTGCTCACGCGTGCCGACGGCAGCATGCTGCTGATCGTGCCGGAAGAGTGCCGCAACAACGGCCGCGTCTGGAGCTATTTGCAGCAGCTGACCAGCTCCGGCAGCGCCATCGGCGAAGTGCAGGTGTTCGACCTCAAGCAAAGCATGCAGAACGGCGGTGGCCCGGCGTGCCTGCGCTTGCGCGTGGCACTCAAACAGGCCGAGTTGGCGGCGGTCAATCCGGGGGTGGTGATGAGCAATGCGCTGTATGCCACGCTGAATACCTGGGTCGACAAGCACTACCGCGACCGCCTGGTGGAAACCGACCTGGCCGACCCGCAATTGCTGATCGAATGCCGAACAGCATTGGATGAATTGACCCAGATCCTTAAACTGGGCGCGGTTTATCCTTTTCAATTGAATTGAGTCGTTACGGTTGTGCCTGTCGGGCTGGCCGAACGACTGATCTGGAGCTGTTATGAGTGATGCCCTGCAACTGATTCTTGAAGACACCGACGGCACCCAGCTGGAAACCTCCTGCACGCGCTTTGCGGTGATCTGGCAAGGCAAGGAAGTGTGGATCCAGCAGGCCGGCGGCCAGCTGATGATCGGCGTGGACGTGGAAGAGGGCGATACCGAGTACGCCAACCTGCTGCTGCGTCCACTGGCCACCAACCTGGTCAGCCTGGAGCTGGAAATGGAGCCGGTGGAACAGGGCGACGATGACCACGTTCACGGCCCCGACTGCAACCACGACCACTGAGTCGCTGCGTCAAGGAGTGCATATGCTTGCTCTGGGAAAACTGCTTGAACTGACTCTGGCGGGGCGTGAGCCCACCGAGAAGATTCAACTGACTCCTGCGGGCGTGCGTCTGCACTGGCTGGCCGAAGGTGCGCTGGAAGTAACCCCGGCGCCGGGTACGGACAATGGCCATGACCTGCTGCTGTCGGCGGCAATTCACGGCAATGAAACCGCGCCCATCGAGCTGCTCGATCGCCTGCTACAGGCGATTGCCAGCAGCCAGTTGCAACCGCGCACGCGCCTGCTCCTGCTGCTTGGCAATCCCCAGGCGATGCGCCGCGGCGAGCGCTATGTGGAGCAGGACATCAATCGTCTGTTCAATGGCCGGCATGCCGAGGCCAGTGGTTTCGAAGCCCTGCGCGCCTGCGAACTGGAGCGCCTGGCGGCGAACTTTTTCAGCCTGCCTGGGCGTGAACGCCTGCATTACGACATGCATACGGCCATTCGTGGCTCGAAAATCGAACAATTTGCCCTTTACCCCTATTGCCCTGGGCGCACCCATTCGCCCGTGGAGCTGGCGCGCCTGCAAGCGGCCGGGATCGCTGCCGTGCTGCTGCAGAGCAAGGTCGGCATCACCTTCAGTTCTTATACCTATGCCTGTCTGGAGGCTGAGGCCTTCACCCTGGAATTGGGCAGGGCGCGGCCATTTGGGCAGAACCAAGGGGTCAACCTTGAGCAACTGCAGGGGCTGCTGGAAAGCCTGATCGAAGGCCGTGACAGCCTGCCCGACGGCCAGGCGCTGGATGGCTTGCAGCTGTTTCAGGTGGCGCGCGAGGTGATCAAGCACAGCGACAGTTTCACCCTGCACTTGCCGAGCGATGTGGAAAACTTCAGTGAGTTGCCGCTTGGCTATCTGCTGGCCGAGGACATCGCCGACACCCGTTGGGTGGTCGACGAGCCCGGTGCGCGGATTATCTTCCCCAATCCCAAGGTCAAAAACGGCCTGCGCGCCGGACTTCTGGTGGTTCCTGTCGCTGCGGAGTGATCCGCAGCGGTCTGATTGACGGTTTCACTGCCAACCACGGCGCCGGCCCTATATAATGCGGCCCTTTGTCCTTTGCCGGCGATGTGTGGCCGCAGTTTCCGTGGAAGAACCTATGAAAAGCGCAGAAATCCGTGAAGCCTTCCTCCGCTTCTTCGAAGAGCAGGGCCACACCCGTGTGGCCTCCAGTTCGCTGATCCCGGCGAACGACCCAACCCTGCTGTTTACCAACGCCGGGATGAACCAGTTCAAGGACTGCTTCCTGGGCCTGGAAAAGCGCGCCTACACCCGCGCCGTATCGAGCCAGAAGTGCGTGCGTGCCGGTGGCAAGCACAACGACCTGGAAAACGTTGGCTACACCGCGCGGCACCACACCTTCTTCGAGATGCTGGGTAACTTCAGCTTTGGTGATTATTTCAAGCGTGATGCCATCACCTACGCCTGGACCTTCCTGACCTCGGAAAAATGGCTGAACCTGCCCAAGGACAAGCTCTGGGTCACCGTCTACGCCAGCGATGACGAGGCTTACGACATCTGGACCCAGGAAGTCGGCATTCCCCATGAGCGCATGGTGCGGATTGGCGACAACAAGGGCGCGCCCTACGCGTCGGACAACTTCTGGGCCATGGGGGATACCGGTCCGTGCGGCCCGTGCACCGAAATTTTCTTCGATCACGGTGACCACATCTGGGGCGGCCCGCCTGGCTCGCCAGAAGAAGACGGCGACCGCTACATCGAGATCTGGAACAACGTGTTCATGCAGTTCAATCGCACGGCTGACGGTGTCATGCACCCGCTGCCGGCGCCGAGTGTGGACACCGGCATGGGCCTGGAGCGCATCAGCGCCGTGCTGCAGCACGTCAACTCGAACTATGAGATTGACCTGTTTCAGAGCCTGCTGAACGCCGCCGCCAAGGCCATCGGCTGTGCCAATGAGGCCCAGGCTTCGCTGAAAGTGGTGGCCGACCATATCCGTTCCTGCGGCTTCCTGATTGCTGACGGCGTGGTGCCATCCAATGAAGGTCGCGGCTATGTGCTGCGCCGCATCATCCGTCGTGCCTGCCGTCACGGTAACAAGCTGGGCGCCAAGGGCAGCTTCTTCTATCAGATCGTTGCCGCGTTGGTGGCCGAGATGGGCGAGGCCTTCCCGGAACTCAAGCAGCAGCAGGCGCAGATTGAGCGCGTGCTGAAGAACGAAGAAGAGCAGTTCGCCAAAACCCTGGAGCAGGGTCTGCGCATTCTCGAGCAGGATCTGGCTGAACTGAAAGGCACCGTCATTCCGGGCGAAGTGGTGTTCAAGCTGTACGACACCTTTGGTTTTCCGATGGACCTTACTGGTGACATCGCCCGTGAGCGTGAACTGACGCTCGACGAAGCTGGCTTTGAGCGCGAAATGGAAGCTCAGCGCGTGCGTGCGCGCTCGGCCAGCTCGTTCGGCATGGACTACAACAGCCTGGTCAAGGTTGACGTGGATACGCGCTTTACCGGTTATTCCGCCACTCAGGACAGCGGCAAGGTGGTGGCGTTGTTCAAGGCCGGTGCTGCGGTTGAGCAGCTGCAGGCGGGCGAGGAGGGGGTTGTGGTCCTCGACCAGACGCCGTTCTACGCCGAGTCCGGTGGTCAGGTGGGTGACTGCGGTTACCTGAGCCTTGATGGCTTGCGCTTTGACGTGCGCGACACCACCAAAGCCGGTGCAGCCTTCCTGCATCACGGCGTGCTGGTCAGCGGTAGCCTGCAGGTGGGCGCCAGCTTGAATGCGGTGGTCGATGCCGACGTGCGTCAGGCCACTGCGCGCAACCACTCAGCCACTCACCTGCTGCACGCGGCCTTGCGCCAGGTGCTAGGTGAGCATGTGCAGCAGAAGGGTTCGTTGGTCGACAGTCAGCGTCTGCGTTTCGATTTCAGCCACTTCGAGGCGATCAAGCCCGAGCAGCTGAAGGCGCTGGAAGACATCGTCAACCGTGAAATCCGCCTGAACAGTGCGGTTGAAACCGAAGAAACCGATATCGAAACCGCCAAGGCCAAAGGCGCCATGGCGCTGTTCGGCGAAAAATATGGCGACAACGTGCGGGTGCTGAGCATGGGCGGCGGTTTCTCCGTCGAGCTGTGTGGCGGTATTCACGCGGCCCGTACAGGCGATATCGCGCTGTTCAAGATCACCAGCGAAGGTGGTGTGGCAGCCGGTGTGCGGCGTATTGAAGCGGTCACCGGCGCGCCGGCACTGGCGTGGCTGAATGCGGCCGAAGAGCAGCTGAAAGAGGCTGCCGCGCTGGTTAAAGGCAATCGCGACAATGTGCTGGATAAGCTCAGCGCCTTGTTGGAGCGCAATCGCCTACTGGAAAAAGAGCTTGAGCAGTTGAAGGCCAGGGCGGCCAGTGCTGCCGGCGACGACATGTCCGCCGCTGCCGTTGAGGTCAAGGGCATCAAGGTCCTGGCTGCGCGGCTCGATGGCCTGGACGGTAAGGCGCTGTTGGCGCTGGTCGATCAATTGAAGAACAAGCTCGGCAGCGCAGTGATCCTGCTCGGCGGCGTGCAGGACGACAAAGTCGTGCTGGTTGCGGGCGTGACCCAGGACCTGACGGCCAAGCTCAAGGCTGGCGAGCTGATGAAGCAGGCTGCAGCAGCAGTCGGCGGCAAAGGCGGTGGTCGCCCAGACATGGCGCAGGGCGGCGGCACCGATGCGGCGGCCCTGGATGGGGCGCTGGAGTTGGCGCGCGCATTCGTCGAGCAAGGTTTGTAAGTTTACCGGTCAATTGCCCGCCAGCCCGGCGGGCCTTGGCAGTGTGCCGAGTTGAATGTTTAATGGGCGCCCTTCACGGGCTGAGGCAGCGTTGAAATGGCTTTGATCGTACAGAAATTTGGGGGCACCTCCGTCGGCACCGTCGAGCGAATCGAGCAGGTAGCCGAGAAAGTGAAGAAGTTCCGCGAAGCCGGTGATGACCTGGTGATCGTGCTGTCGGCCATGAGTGGTGAAACCAATCGCCTGATTGATTTGGCCAAGCAGATTACCGACCAGCCGGTGCCGCGCGAGCTTGATGTGATTGTTTCCACCGGCGAGCAGGTGACCATTGCACTGCTGGCCATGGCGCTGATCAAACGCGGTGTGCCGGCGGTGTCATACACCGGCAATCAGGTGCGTATTCTCACCGACAGCGCCCACAATAAGGCGCGCATCCTGCAGATCGACGATGAGCGCATTCGTGCCGACCTCAAGGAAGGTCGCGTGGTTGTGGTGGCAGGCTTCCAGGGTGTGGACGAACAGGGCAACATCACCACTCTGGGTCGCGGTGGCTCGGACACCACGGGCGTAGCGCTGGCTGCCGCCCTGAAGGCCGATGAGTGTCAGATCTATACCGATGTGGACGGTGTCTACACCACCGACCCGCGGGTCGTGCCCCAGGCGCGGCGCTTGGAGAAGATCACCTTCGAAGAGATGCTGGAAATGGCCAGTCTCGGTTCCAAGGTGTTGCAGATCCGCTCGGTGGAATTCGCCGGTAAGTACAATGTCCCGCTGCGCGTTTTGCACAGCTTCCAGGAGGGTCCGGGCACCCTCATTACCCTTGA
>JAIERF010000288.1 GCA_019747075.1 Pseudomonadaceae bacterium | reverse complement strand
AAGCCCTGCTGGGGCGCAAGATCCATTGCGAACAGCCACCGACCGAATTGCTCGTCGCGGTACCGCGCTCGCACTAAGAGCGCAAACGCTAGAAACAACACAGGCGCCCATGGGCGCCTGTGTTGTTTCCAGTATCAGGATTAGTCGTGGCTGGTGGCGCCGATCTTATGGATCGACAGGTCGGCACCGTAGTACTCCTCTTCCTGGCTCAGGCGAATGCCGATAGTGGCCTTCAACATGCCATACACCAGCAAGCCGCCCAGTAGCGCGATGCTGATGCCCAGACCGGTACCGATCAGCTGACTGATCAGGCTGACGCCGCCCAGGCCGCCCAGCGCCTGCTGGCCAAAGATGCCGCAGGCAATGCCGCCCCACACGCCGCACAGGCCATGCAGCGGCCAGACGCCGAGCACGTCATCGATCTTCCATTTCACCTGGGTGGCGGTAAACGCCCAGACAAACAGGCCACCGGCAATTGCCCCAGTAATCAACGCACCTATCGGGTGCATCAGGTCGGAACCGGCACACACCGCTACCAGCCCGGCTAGCGGGCCGTTATGCAGAAAGCCTGGGTCATTGCGCCCGACCAGCAACGCCGCCATGGTGCCGCCGACCATGGCCATCAACGAGTTGACCGCCACCAGACCACTGACCGCCTCCAGCGTCTGGGCACTCATGACGTTGAAACCGAACCAGCCGACAATCAGCACCCATGAGCCCAGGGCCAGAAACGGGATATTCGACGGCGCGAACGCAATCAAGCGCCCCTCGCGATAACGACCATTGCGCTGCCCCAGCAACAGCACCGCGGCCAAGGCCAGCCAGCCGCCCACCGCATGCACCACCACCGAACCGGCAAAGTCGTGGAAGCTGGCACCAAAGCGCTCGGCCAACCAGGCCTGCAAGCCAAAGTTGCCGTTCCAGATGATGCCCTCGAAGAATGGGTAGATGAACGCAACGATCAGCAGAGTGGCGCACAATTGCGGACCAAACTTGGCGCGCTCGGCAATGCCGCCGGAAATAATCGCCGGGATCGCCGCGGCAAAGGTCAGCAGGAAGAAGAATTTAACCAGTGCGTAACCGTGATCCGTGGTCAACTCAGCAGCAGGCGCCAGGAAGGTCACCCCATAGGCAATCCAGTAGCCAACGAAGAAATAGGCCAGGGTCGACACGGCGAAGTCGGAGATGATCTTCGAAAGCGCATTGACCTGGTTCTTCTGCCGCACGGTGCCGACTTCAAGGAAGGCAAAGCCGGCGTGCATGGCCAGCACCATCACCGCACCGAGCAGAATGAACAGCGTATTGGAGCCATGAACCAGACTGTTCACGGCGTTTTGCAGGTTATCCATGGGATGACAGCCCTAGCAGAGTGGGAAAAGGCACCAAAGCAGTTCAGGTCGACCCAAGCATGCACCATCCTGATGCTTTTAAGCCCCGATACGACCGATAACAACGCTTTAAATGGGGGCAAAGCCTGTTAGGCCAGCCCTCGATAAAGAGTACTTTTACCTTGTTAATCAAAAGGTTAAGGTGATTTAAAGTGGCTAATCCCGCAGCCAGCAACGCCCACTAACAGGGCGCATCACCCTTATTGCGCACCAGCACAATGCAAAGCCTGTACCAGCCATGGGCAGGAACCTTCTGCCCCGCACGGGACTCAAACAGTCTCAGCCCTACTGATAAGGAGATCTGCCATGTCCAAATCCACCGACACCACCCAGCAAGACCCGTTGCAAGCTGAATTCAAGGCGTTGATCGAAGACGCTGAAAAGCTCTTGCAACACGCCGCCAGCTTGGCCGGCGAACAAGCTGACGAACTGCGTCAGCAAATTCAGCTCAACCTGCAACGCGCCCGCAGCACCCTCGCCGAGAACGGCGAAGCCGTGCGCCAACGCGGTGATGCGGTGCTCCAGGCCGGCGAAACCTATGTTCAGCAAAACCCCTGGCAAGCCCTGGGCATCGTCGCAGGTCTCGGCCTGTTGCTGGGCCTGCTGCTCGGGCGCCGCTGAACATGAGCGACGCTAGTACCCCTGCAACACCACCAGCCCCGTCCCTGCAGCGCCTGGGGGCGGCGGCCCTGGGGCTGCTGCATGGCCATGTGGAACTGTTTGGCATCGAACTGCAGGAACAGAAGGAGCGCAGCCTGCAGGCGCTGGTACTGGCCGGCATGGCGCTGATTGCCGGGCTGCTATTGCTGCTGGGGCTGTCGGCCCTGCTGCTGGTAGTAGCCGGCGAGACCTACCGGCTGCATGCCATCCTCGCCCTGTGCCTGGTCTATAGTCTGGCCTTGCTGGTCTGCGTCTGGCGCCTGCGCCGCCTGCTGTGCAACCCCCTACCCCCATTCAGCGCCACCCTTGCCGAGCTGGCGCGCGACCGCGAGCGCCTGCTGCCATGAGCCTGCCTGAACTGCCTGCCAATGCCTCGCGCCATGAGCTGCGCAAGGCCCTGATCCAGATGCGCCTGGAGCTGCACCGTCAGGAGCTGCGCCAGGAAGCCCTGCTGGCCCTGCAGCCATTGCAGGAGGCGCGGGACTTCGGCCGCCGTTGTAAATCCGTCCTCGGTCACAGCGGCGCACCAATAGCGGGCATTGCTGCGCTAGCCGTCACTGGCCTGCTGATCAGCAAGCGCAGCCAGTGGCCGCGCTGGATAAGTCTGGGCAGCGCCTTGGCGCCCCTGCTGCTGGCACTCTGGCGGCAACCGGCGACGCAGCCCAAGGCCGAGCAACCCTGAAACTGGCCAAATTCTTGCTTACTCGGTCAGCAACAAAAGCCGCACGACTGCAACCGTGCGACTTTTGTTAGCTCACCCCATTGCCTGTTTTCGGTAGCCCAGTTACCCGCCACCTAAGGAAGTCCCCGTGATCGCCGGGCAACCGCTCGCCTGTTTCCAACCCTTTATCGACACCGCCACCGGCCGTATCGCCGGCGTCGAAGCCCTCGGGCGTCTGCGCCAGAGCGACGGCCAGTTGCTGTCGGTGGGGCCGCTGTTTAGCGATCCAAAAACCCCGGCAACCGCCCTGCGCCAGCTGGACCGGGAGATTCGCGGCGACGCCCTGCAGCGCCTGCATGAAGCACCCGGCGACTGGTTTATGAGCCTGAATATCTCCCCGCGCTGGGTCAACCGCCTGCGCCCGCAACAGCCCCTGCCCAGCCTCAAACAACTGCAGCAACACGGCATCTCTGCCGAACGTATTGTGTTTGAAATCACCGAACTGAACGGCAACACCCAGCGCCTGAGCGATGTGGTAGCGCGCTACCGGGTGGCCGGGGCACGGGTGGCTATTGACGACTTCGGCGCCGGCCACTCCCAGCTCGACCGGGTGCTGGCCCTGCAACCGGACATCCTCAAGCTCGACATGCGTCTGTTCAAGGACGCCGCCAAGGGCGGGCCGAGCGGCGACGTGGTCAAAGCCCTGGCGCAGATGGCCGAACGCACCGGCTGCTGGATCATTGCCGAAGGAGTGGAAACCGCCGCCGAACTGGAGTTCGCTCTGGAGTGCGGTGCCCGCTATGTGCAGGGCTTTCTGTTTGCCCGTGGCGAGCTGGAGTTTTTTGCCAGCGACGCCTTCGTGCAGCAGTTTGCCCAGTTGCGCGATCAGTATGTGCAACACAAGCTGGCGGAGCGCACACGCCTGATGCGTCTGCGTGACCAGTTGGCAGTTCTGATGACGATTCTCAAACCCTGGGCCGAGGCCGGCGCGCAGCCACACCTGCTGCCGACCTTGAGTGCCTTCCCGTGGCTACGTCGGCTGTACCAATGCGATCGCCAGGGCACCCAGCTGACCGCCAACCTCAACTGGCAGGGTAATCGCTGGCACGAGGACGCCAGCTACCTGGGCCACAACTGGTCATGGCGGCCGTATTTCTATCAGCTGCTGGCCGAAGGGCAGGAACAAAAACGCCTGACCCTGTCAGCCACCTACCGCGACGCCACGACCAACCAGTACTGCCTGACCGCCGGCCAGTTCATCGCCAATGGCCAGCGTCTGCTGTTGCTCGATATCGACGCCGCCGGCCTCTGAATCAGAGGCGCGTTACAGCAGCGTCAGCGCCCACACCCCGGCAGCAACCACGACCACCGCCAGCACACCATAGAGCCACTTACCCTGGCGCTGCGCAGGGGCAGGCGCCTGACTCGGCGTGACGCTGGCGCGCGGCGTAGGCGCACTGGTAGCGGCAACTTTGCTCGTCTTGGGTAGCGCCGCCATCGGCATAAACACCGTGGCATCTTCCACCGCGGCTTGCTCAACCTCTTCGACCTTCGGCCCGATTACCAGCAGGATCACGCTGCCCATCTGCATCTGGTCGCCAGCCTGCAAAGTGGCGGTCGTGACTTTCTGCCGATTGACTTGCAGGCCGTTGGCCGAACCCAGGTCCTTGACCTCCAGCACGCCGTCCTTGAGGAAGAACTCGCAATGCCGGCGCGACAGTTCCGGGTCGTTGAAACACAGCTCGCACTTGACCGAACGACCGAAGGTCATCGAGCCCGCCAGCGGGTACTTGTTGCCCTCGTTCTCGCCCTGCAGCACCTGCAAAAACCACTTCTTGGCGGTATCGACCTTGGCCTGCACTTTCATCGGATCAATAAACTGCAGCTCCACGGCGCCCACCTGCAGCAGGTCATCGGCGCGGATCTGATAGCGGCTGCTGATGCGTTCGCCATTGACCAGGGTGCCGGCTTCGCTGGCGCAATCGCTGAGGTAGTAATGGCCCTCTTCGCGGCGGATCTCGGCATGGAACAGGCTGACCCCAGCATCCGGCAAGACCAGGGTATTACGGTGATCCTGACCGAGGGTGATGCGCTCCTCGGCCAACCACACCGGGGCCTGACGACAATCTTTGAACTGCAGTTTCAACATGGTGTTTGCGCTCACTTAACACAAGCAGCCTGGAGACAAGCGCTACTCTTCAAGACCGTTATTAAGAATATGGTTCCACAACCGTGACAGCGGATTGCTCTCCTCACCGGCCGGCTTCTGAGTCGCGCCCGGATCGCTGTCCTGAGTGCGCGCGGCGGGTTTGCTGGCCACGGCACGGGGCTTTGCCCGCTGAGTCGCGCGCTTGACATAAGCGGCATGGGCGGCGCGCAACTTGAGTAACTCGGCATGTTCAGGCGCGGCCTGCAAACCCAGCTCGATCTGTTCCAGTGCCTTGCTGAACTGACGCTGGCGATAGGCATCGTGCACCGCCTGCAGATGCCAGTCGGCCACCCGCTGGATTCCGGCCAGGGCCGTCGGGTCCTCGGGTGCCAGGCTCAGGGCCTGACGGAAGTACCAGAGGGCGCTGTCCTCGCTCGGCAGGCTGACCTGGGCACTGGCAAAACGCTGTTCGGCCAGGCCGTTGAAGCGCGCAACCCGCGCCGCCAGGACACGCTGCAAGCCCAGCTGGGCCTCGGCATTGGCGGCATCCAGCGACAGCACCTGCTGGAAGAAGTACTCGGCATTGTCGGCCAGCGGCTCCTGCAGCTTGTCTTCAAGCAGACGCTGCTCGGCCTGGGCCAGCAAGTCCGCCACCTGCATACGCAGGTTCAAGGTGTAACCACCGTACCCCAGGCCGGCGAGCAGCAGCACACCGAGCAGCAGCATCAGCAGCGAGCGCGCCCGTGGCTTGGGCGCAGGCGCTTTGGCCAGCTTGAGCGCCGGGCTGAACTGGGTGGCACCGAGGTCGTCATCCTGCAACGCCGCCAGGGCCTGCAGCAGCTCACGGCAGCTGGCAAAGCGTGCATCCGGGGTTTTCGCCAGCATGCGTTCGAGCAATGGCTGATAACCCTGCAACGCCGCCGGCAGCAAGGGCACGGCCATCTGCACATGGTTCATCACGGTCTGGGTGTAGCTGGCGCCACGAAACTGGTTGGCGCCGGTGAGCATTTCCAGCAGGACGATGCCCAGGCTGTAGATATCGCTGCGCTGGTCCAGGACTTCGCACTGGGCCTGCTCCGGGCTGCTGTAGGCCGGACTGCCGACGGCCACGCCGAAATGGGTCAGGTCATTGTCGATGGCCAGGTCCTTGGCCACACCAAAGTCGGTGATCACCACTGAGCCATCGCCACGAAAGAGAATGTTCGCCGGTTTGATATCGCGGTGCACCAGCCCGCGCTCATGGACCACGCTCAGGCCTTCGGCCACCTGCCGGACAATCTCCAGAGCGCGCGCCGGGGCCAGCACCTGGCCCTGGTACTGACTGAGGTCGCCACCGGCGATAAATTCCATGGCCAGGTAGTAACGACCGTCTTCGAGCTTGTCGATGTCGTAAATGGTGATGATGGCCGGATGATTCAGCGAGGCAACGATGTGCCCTTCATTGATAAAGCGCTGGATAAAGTCGTGCTCGGCAGCGCTCGACAGCACCTTGATCGCCACCTTGCGTTGCAACGAGTTCTGGGTGGCTAGATACACCTCGGCCATGCCGCCTTTGCCCAACTGGCCGTGGATGGTGTAACCGGGAATCTCGATCAATGGGTCGCTCATAGCCAATCCGATAGGTACCAACTTTTATAAATGGGTCGCTTTACCTTTGCGCAGCCCGGACAGGAAGCGGCCGATCCGCGACTCACCTTCCAGCGCCACAGCCGGTTCCAGCGCCAGCAGCACACAGGAAATATTGTCCTTGCCGCCCGCACCGTTGGCGGCGGCAATCAGCTCATCAGCCACCGCTTCCAGCTCGGCGCCACGACCAAGTTGCAGCAGGCGTGAATCACTGACTTCACCATGCAGGCCATCGCTGCACAGCAGCAGGCGTTCCGCGCCCTGCAGCCGGCCCCGCCGCAGGCCCACCTCCAGCTCCAGGCCCACCTGGCCCAGGCACTGGGTGATGACATTCTTGCGTGGGTGGTTTTTGGCCTCGGCGGCGCTCAACTGCCCGGCGTCCTGCATCACCTGTACCCAGCTGTGATCCTTGCTCAAGGGACGGATCACCTCCGGGCTGAGCAGATAGGCACGGCTGTCGCCCACCCAGGCCAACTCGTAATCGGCCCCGACAACGCGCACCGCCACCACCGTACTGCCCATGCCCAGGCTGGCGGGATCGAGACTGGCGGCCGCAATAATCGCCTGATTGGCCGCCAGCACAGCCTGCTCCAGGCTATCGCCCTGGCGGATCGCCGCGGCCATGCTGTCGATCACGATGGCACTGGCCACTTCGCCGCGCTGATGGCCGCCCATGCCGTCGGCGATCACCCACAAGCCCAACTCCGGACAGCTAAGCACGCTGTCTTCATTGTGAGCGCGGACCAGGCCCGGCACACTGCGGCTGGCATACTGCATGTTGATGGCCTTCCATTCGAGGACTGGGGACAATCCAGCGGCGCCGCAGAGTGTATACGCTGGCTTTGGCAGGTCATATAACCCGAGCAAAGACAGATACTTGCGACAGACCGATGGACCGCCAGCATGCCGCCTGAGGTAGCCTGCGGCCATGCCGACCGTGCAGTTTTTCACCAAAACGTTAACCGGTCGTGGCTTTACCCAGACCCGCACCAGGAGCAAGCCCATGAACAGCGTGCAGAGCTGGCGAGAACGCCTGTACATCATCATCTTCCAGACCGACACCCAGGCCGGCCGGCGCTTCGACACGACCTTGCTGCTGGTAATCCTGGCCAGCCTGGCGGTGGTGATGCTCGACAGCATCGACGGCATTCACCGCCAGCATGCCGGGTTACTGGCCGGCATTGAGTGGGCCTTCACCCTGGTGTTTGCCATCGAGTACGGCCTGCGCCTGTACTGCTCGCCACGCCCACTGCGCTATGCCTTCAGCTTCTTCGGCCTGATCGACCTGCTGGCGATCCTGCCCGGCATCCTCGCCCTGCTCTACCCGGACGCCCAGTACCTGCTGATCATCCGCGTGATGCGCATGCTGCGGGTGTTTCGCGTGCTCAAGCTCAGCCCTTACCTGCGCCAGGCCAACTTCCTGCTCACCGCCCTGCGCGGCAGCCGGCAGAAAATCATCGTGTTCTTTGCCTGCATCAGCACCATGGTGATTGTCTTCGGCACCCTGATGTATGTGATCGAAGGACCCAGCCACGGCTTCACCAGCATCCCCACCGGGATCTACTGGGCAGTGGTAACCCTGACCACCGTCGGCTTTGGCGACATCACCCCGAAAACCCCACTGGGCCAGGCGGTTGCGACGCTGGTAATGATCACCGGTTACTCGATCATCGCCGTGCCGACCGGGATATTTACCGCCGAACTGGCCAGCGCCATGCGCGAAGAAACCCTGCAGCACGCCTGCCCGGTCTGCCGCAAAGCCAACCATGAAGCGCAGGCCGCCTTCTGCAGCCGCTGCGGCAACCCACTGTTCACGCGGGAAGCGCCGCCCCAGGAATGAATAACGGCGACCGAGGTCGCCGTTATTGCTTAGGGTCTGTTGCCGTTTCATCGTGAGCTGCGTTGCCGCGAGAAATGGTCCCCGGTTAGGCGCAGGGCGCAGATAATGGTCATTCCCTTATCAAGCCCTGCAACAACAGCGGGGGCCATTTCTCGCGCAACCCGAAGGGCCGGGCCGGTTTTTGTGCGAGGCCGCGTTACTCGTCGCTTATTTGGAATAACCAAATCACGCTCCTCGCGCCTTGCCGCGCGCAAAAACCGGCTCCGGCGCGGCCACGAATGAAACGGCAACAGACCCTACTGATAGTGCCGACTCAAGCCCGCCGGGATCTCGTCGCTGCCACACGCCCGCCAGGGCCCGGCCGCCTGAGTGGCCCAGCTCCAGCCCTGCTGCCAGCGATAGTAAGTCCGTTGGCGGTAATACAGCGGCGGACTGCCCTGCAACACATACACCTGCAGTTGCGGGTCCCAGTGGCTAGGCCCATCCGGTGGCGGCGCGAAGTGGGCATGGGCCTTGACCGGCGCTTGCCCGCTTGCCACCGGTTGCGGCGGCTGCAGGCTGCACGCCGAGATACTCAGCAGCAGGCCCACCAGCAGCGGCAGACGCACGGCGGCGATCATTTATCAGGACTGTCGATGGTCAGCTGTTGCAGCTCGGTACTGCTGCTCGCTACCGCCTGACCATGGGCGACCCACTCGCCGGCCGTAGCATTGCCGGCACGCGAGATGCGCGCCATCAACTGCACCTGGGGGAAGTTGGAGAGCTTCAGCTGCGGCATCATCGCGTCGCTGTCGGCCAGGGTGACCTCCACCGGCAAATCGGCCACGGTCAGGCGCTTGACCGCCAACGGCATGGGCGGGCCGGCACTGGCCTTGGCAAAGATGAACACGCTGTCGCCTGGCTGCACCTGGTCTTTCAACTTGGCGGCCAGCTCGACTCGCACCTTGAGCTGCGCGCCGCTGGCGGCTGCCACGGCGACAGGCTCATCCGGCATGGTTTCACCCTTGGCCGCTAGCTGCTCCAGCGCGCGATCGATACCGCCCTGCAGGGCGTCGCGCGACGGATCGTCGGCCGGCAGCACGGCAATCAGGCGGCGCCAGTAGCCAACCGCTTCCTTGAAGCGCTGACCCTCGAAGGCGGCAATGCCGAGCAGACCCAGACTGGTCACTTCCTGCGGATCGCGCTGCAGGGCTTCATCGGTGAGGCTCTGCAACTGCGCGGACCACTGTTTATTGCCGACAAAATACAGCGCCTGCGCCCACTGGCCGAGCAGCTCAGGCTCGCGGGCTATGCCCACGGCCTTCTCGAACGCCTTGGCAGCATCCGCGGGACGGCTCTGGGCCATGTAAGTACGGCCGAGGAAGTACCAGGCCTCGGCCGAATCCGGCTGGACCTTGACCGCTTGCTCCAGGCGCGCGGTCATTTCCTCAACGGACTTCGGTGCCTGGGCGAACTGCTCGACCAAGGCCACCTTGTCACTGGCGCCCCAGTGCAGATACAGCCCCAGACCGAGCACCGGCACCAGCAACGCAGCAATCAGCGGCAGCGCCTTGCCCAGGGAAGACACGCGCTCGACGGCGGCGCCCTCGGTGTCGTCCAGCAGCTCACGGGCCGCCTCATCCTGGCCAGCTTGCAGTTGCTCGGCGGTCAATGCGCCACTGGCGTGCTGGCCTTGCAGTTCGGCCAGGCGCTCCTGATACAGGGCCACGTTAAGGGCAGTACGGTCTTCCTCGGCCTGGGCCTTGCGTCCACGCAGCACGGGGATAAGCAAAAAAGCCAGGGCAACCAGCAACAACAGGCCGGCGGCGAGCCACAATTCGATCATTTTGAGTCCTGAAAATTTTGCTGGAGCAGCGCACTGAGGCGCTCGCGCTCATTGACAGACAAGGCGGCCTGCACGGAATCTTTGGCGCCCTTACGCCGGCGCAGCACCAGCACACCAAGGCCCAGGGCACCCAAACCCAACAGGGCAAAAGGGCCGTACCAGAGCAGGTAGGTGCGTGCATTCACCGGCGGCTTGTAGAGCACGAAATCGCCATAGCGCAGCACCAGGAAATCGACGATCTGGGCGTTGCTCTGCCCCTCTTCCAGCATGCGGAAGATCTCCCGGCGCAGGTCGGTGGCAATCGGCGCATTGGAGTCGGCGATGTTCTGGTTCTGGCACTTCGGACAACGGAGTTCTTCGGTCAGAGTGCGAAAACGCGCGCGCTCACCCTCGTCCTTGAACTCGTAGGTGTCGATGGCGGCATTGGCCATGCCGATCAGGCTTGCGCCCAGGATGCACGCCAGCAGCAGACGCTTCATGGCTGCACCCCACTCTCGTCGACCAGTTGCTGGTAGATCGGCGCCAGGGTGCTACTCCAGACCTGCTCATCGACCACGCCAACATACTTGTGGCGGATGATGCCCTTGGCATCGATAAAGAAGGTCTCCGGCGCGCCGTACACGCCCAGATCCAAGCCCAGAGTCCCTGCGGCATCTTCGATATTCAACTGATAAGGGTTGTGTAACTCGCGCAGCCACTTCTGTGCCGGCTCGCGCTGGTCCTTGTAGTTGACGCCGTAGATGTTCACCCCGCTGGCCGCAAGCTTGTTCAGCACCGGATGCTCGGCCCGGCACGATGGGCACCAGGTGGCCCAGACATTCACCAGCGCCGGCTTGCCCAGCAAGTCGGCCTGGGTGATGGTCTTGCCGGGCTCAATCACTGACGGCAAGGCAAAGGCCGGGAACGGTTTACCGATCAGCGCCGACGGCAGCTCGGACGGGTCGAGAAACAGACCGCGGTAGAGAAACAGGGCAATACCGAGAAACAGCGCCAGCGGCACCAGCAGTACGAGACGTTTCATGCCGCCACCCCATTCAGGCCCAGCGCATCACGCACCCGCGTTTTGACCTTGACCCGATAACGCTTGTCGAAAGCCGCCAGCAGCCCACCCAGGCCCATCATCAGGCCGCCGAGCCAGATCCAGCGCACGTAAGGCTTGATGTGCACGCGCACAGCCCAGGCGCCATTTTCCAGCGGCTCGCCGAGGGCGACATACAGATCACGGGTAATACCGGCATCGATGCCGGCCTCGGTCATCGGCATGCGCTGCACGGTGTACAGGCGTTTTTCCGGGTGCAACACCGCTACTTCCTCGGCACCGTCCAGCACGCGAATGGTGCCCTTGTCCGAGGTGAAGTTAGGGCCTTCGAAATGTTTGGCGCCCTCGAACACGAAGCGATAACCGCCCAGTTCCAGGGACTCGCCCGGCGCCAGCTTGAGGTCACGCTCAGCGCTGCCCTGGCTGACCAACACTACGCCGATGGCGCACACGGCAATGCCCAGGTGCGCCAGTTGCATGCCCCAGTAACTACCGGACAAACCAGCCATGCCTTTGAGCAGGCCCTTGTGCCGAGTCTTGTCCAGCAGGTCACGCACACCGGCCAGCAGCACCCAGGCCGCCAGGCAGCAGACCGCCAGCACCGACCAGTTGAAGTCGCCCAGAATCAAGGTCGCGGCCACACCCAACACGGCACTGCCCAGCAGTACCGGCGCCAGCATGCCGAGCAACCATTTGACCGGCGTGTCTTTCCAGCGCACCAGCACGCCGACCGCCATCACCAGCATCAGCAGGCCCATCAGCGGCACGAACAACGCGTTGAAATAGGGTGGACCCACCGACATCTTGGCGCCGCTGAGGGCATCCAGCACCAGCGGATACAGGGTGCCGAGCAGAATCATCGCCGCGGCCACCACCAGCACCAGGTTATTGGCCAGTAGCAGGGTTTCCCGTGACCACAGGGCGAAACCGACCCGGCTCTTGACCACCGGCGCGCGCACGGCAAACAGGGTCAGCGAGCCGCCGACTACCAGCAGCAGGAAGGCGAGGATAAATACGCCGCGCTCGGGGTCGGTGGCAAAGGCATGCACCGAGGTCAGCACGCCGGAACGGACCAGGAAGGTGCCGAGCAGGCTCAGAGAAAACGCGGCAATCGCCAGCAGCACGGTCCAGCTCTTGAACACACCGCGCTTCTCGGTCACCGCCAGCGAGTGGATCAGCGCAGTACCGACCAACCAGGGCATAAAGGACGCGTTTTCCACCGGGTCCCAGAACCACCAGCCGCCCCAGCCAAGTTCGTAGTAGGCCCACCAGGAGCCTAGGGCGATGCCGATGCCGAGAAAGGCCCAGGCAATGATGGTCCACGGCCGCGACCAGCGCGCCCAGGCCGCATCCAGCTTGCCGCCCAGCAGCGCGGCGATGGCAAAGGCGAAGGCCACGGAGAAACCGACATAGCCCATATAGAGCATCGGCGGGTGGGCGATCAGGCCAATGTCCTGCAGCAACGGGTTGAGGTCACGGCCGTCTTGCGGCATGTCCGGCAGCAGACGTTCGAAGGGGTTGGAGGTAACGATCAAGAACAGCAGAAAGCCGACACTGATCATGCCCATGACCGCCAGCACGCGGGCCAGCATCACCTCCGGCAACTGCCGGGAGAAGATCGACACGGCAAAGGTCCAACCGCCGAGAATCAGGGCCCAGAGCAGCAGCGACCCTTCGTGGGCGCCCCAGACGGCGCTGAATTTGTAGTACCAGGGCAAGGCACTGTTGGAGTTGCTGGCCACGTAGGCGACGGAGAAATCGTCGGCCATAAACGACCAGGTCAGGCACAGGAAGGCGAACAGCAAAAAGGCAAACTGGCCCCAGGCCGCCGGCACCGCCAGGCTCATCCACTGGCGATCACCGCGCCAGGCGCCAATCAGCGGCAGCGTGGCCTGCACCAGTGCCAGGCACAGGGCGAGAATCATGGCCAGGTGGCCCAGCTCGGGAATGATCAGATTGAGGTTCATGTTCAGCTTCCGCTCTTGCCGGGCTGCGCCTGGCCGCTGCTCGGCAGCTGGCCACTGTCCTTCAGCGCCTTGGTCACTTCCGGCGGCATGTAGTTCTCGTCATGTTTGGCCAGCACTTCATCGGCAATCAGCACGCCGTCGGCGTTGAGCTTGCCCAGGGCGACAATGCCCTGACCTTCACGGAACAGGTCCGGAAGGATGCCCCGATAGCGGATGGTGACGTTCTTGGCGAAGTCGGTGACGACAAATTCGACGTCCAGCGAATCACCCGTGCGCTTCAGCGACTCCTTGGCCACCATGCCACCGGCGCGGATGCGCGTGTCCTGCGGCGCCTCGCCATTGGCGATCTGCGTCGGCGTATAGAACAGATTGATGTTCTGCTGCAGGGCGCTCAGGGCCAGGGCCACGGCAATGGCGACGCCAGCGAGAATGGCCAGGATGATCAACAAACGTTTCTTGCGCAGCGGATTCACTTCAACTCCTCACGACGCAAACGACGCGCCTCGTCTTGCAGATAACGACGCCGCGCCAAGAGCGGCGCCGCCACATTGACCGCCAGCACCAGCAGGCTGATGCCGTAGGCCGACCAGACATACAGGCCATGGTTGCCCATGGCGACAAACTCAGCGAACGACGCAAAACTCATGACTGCTGCTCCACGGCGCTTTTGACTTCGGCCTGCACCCAACTGCTACGCGCCTCGCGCTTGAGCACTTCAAGGCGCATGCGCACCATCAGCACGCAGGCAAAAAAGCAGTAGAAACCGAGCACCATCACCAACAGTGGCATCCACATCTCGGCCGGCATGGCCGGACGCTCGGTAAGTTTGAAGGTGGCCACTTGATGCAGGGAGTTCCACCACTCCACCGAGTATTTAATGATCGGGATATTGATTACCCCGACGATCGCCAGCACCGCACAGGCCTTGGCCGAGCTGTCACGATTACTGATCGACTGGCCCAACGCAATAATGCCGAAGTACAAGAACAGCAGGATCAGCATCGAGGTCAGGCGCGCATCCCAGACCCACCAGGTGCCCCAGGTCGGCTTGCCCCAGATGGCGCCGGTGAGCAAGGCGATAAAGGTCATCCAGGCGCCGATGGGCGCCGCGCACTGCAAGGCCACGTCGGCCAGCTTCATCTTCCACACCAGCCCCACTACACCAGCCACCGCCAGCATGATGTAGCAGGACTGGGCGAGCATGGCGGCCGGGACATGGATATAGATGATGCGAAAGCTGTTGCCCTGCTGGTAATCCGCCGGAGCAAAAGCCAAGCCCCAGACCAGGCCGGTGCTGATCAGCAATACGGCGGCCACGGCCAACCAGGGCAACCAGCGGCTGCTGATCTGGTAAAACCATTTCGGTGAGCCGAGCTTGTGAAACCAGGTCCAGTTCATAGGTCGATCAAATCCGTTATTCCGCCACGCTGATGGTCAAACCAGCGGCGATGGCAAAGGGCGTCAGGGTTATTGCCAGCGCCGTCAGGCTGGCCATCCACAGCAGGTAGCCAGCCGTCGGCAGGCCCTGCAGCGCCGCCTGCAATACGCCGCTGCCAAGAATCAGCACCGGGATATACAGGGGCAAAATCAGCAACGCCAGCAGCAAGCCGCCGCGTTTGAGGCCCACGGTCAGGGCCGCGCCCACCGCACCGAGCAAGCTCAGCACTGGCGTGCCTAACAACAAGGACAGCAGCAGCGTCGGCACACAGCGCGCCGGCAAGCCGAGCATCAGCGCCAGCAACGGCGAGAGCAAGACCAGCGCCAGGCCGGAAAACAGCCAGTGTGCCAGCACCTTGGCCAGCACCAGAAGCGCCAGGGGGTGCGGCGAAACGACCCACTGCTCCAGGGAGCCGTCTTCGAAGTCACTACGGAACAGGCCGTCCAGCGACAGCAACACCGCCAGCAAGGCCGCCACCCAGAGCAAACCGGGCGACAGGGTTTTCAGCAATTCGGTTTCCGGGCCCACGGCCAGGGGAAACAAGGCAATGACGATGGCGAAGAACACCAACGGGTTGGCCAGCTCCGCCGGGCGGCGAAACAGCAGGCGCGCCTCGCGAGCCAGCAGCAGGGTAAAGACGTTACTCATGCCGCCCCCAGCAACAGTTCGCGGTAGCCGGCAGGCTTATGCGTGAGATGGTGATGGGTGGTGAGGATGACCATACCGCCCTGCTCGCAATGGGCTGCCAGATGGGCTTCCAGTTCGGCCACCGCCTGTTTATCCAGGGCGGTGAAAGGCTCATCGAGAATCCACAGTGGTGGCGCTTCGAGGTGCAGGCGGGCCAGCGCGACGCGGCGCTGCTGACCGGCCGACAGGGTATGACAGGGCACATCCTCAAAACCGCGCAGGCCAACGGCGGCCAAGGCCTGCCAGATTGCCTCACGCGTCGCCGGGCGTTGCAGGGCGCAGAGCCAAGCGAGGTTTTCCTCGGCGCTGAGCAGGCCCTTGATCCCGGCGGCGTGGCCAATCCACAATAAATTTCGCGCCAATAGGCCACGCTGCTCGGCCAGGGGGTTACCCTGCAGCAGAATGGCGCCGGCGGTGGGCTGCATCAGGCCGGCCAGCAAGCGCAGCAACGAGGTCTTGCCACTGCCGTTAGGGCCGGCCACCTGGAGCATTTCACCGGGATGCACGCGCACCTCAAGGCTTTCGAACAACATGCGCCAATCCCGCTCGCAGGCGAGCGCCACGGCTTGCAGAAATGGACTGGTCACAGCATGGCTACCTATTGGCACATTCAAGTCGACGCCGGGGGTGGCCGCTATACTGACGCGGGCCATGGCACAGCCGGCCCGGACGGGGCGGCATTATACATGCCCCACCCTTACCCCCGAAGCAGGCATTTTCGACAGATTGTAACCCAATGACGGCTGAAATCAGCAGTTCCCGCCCCATCGCGCCGACCACCTCGGTGGCACGGCCGAGCGTGGCGTCCACGGAGCTGGCGATCAAGCTGCTGCAACCGCTGGCCGGCCTACTCAGTGCCGGCGAAAGCGCCGAAGCCGAGGTGATTGCCCTCAAGGAGCAGGCACAGAGCTTTCAGTTGGTGCTCAAACTGACCCTGGAAAACGGCCGGCAAACCACTCTGCTGGCCAATAGCAACCGCGCCCTGGCTCAGGGGACCGCCCTGGCCGTTACCGCCCTGTCGCAAACCCGCTTGGCGGTGTCCCTACAGGCAGCGCCTACGCCGCTGAACAACCTCGATCTGGAGCAGTTACCGCTCGGCAGCCTGCTGCAGGCCAAGGTGCTGAGCAGCGAAGTCATGGCCCAAGGCAAGGCCCAGCAGACGCTCTACAAGGTGGTGGCCAGCCTGCTCAATACGCCATTGGCAGGCCGCCAGCTGAGCCTGGAAACGCCACTGGCCCTGCCCGTCGGTAGCCTGCTCAGCGCCCAAGTCAAAGGTCAGCAGGCACTAAGCTTTCTGCCCCTAAGCGGGCGCCTGGATCAACTCGCCCTTGGCCAGCAACTGCAGACCCAGCAAAGCCGTCAAGGCTCTATGGAAGGCTTGCTCAAGGCCCTGCAAGGGCTGGGCAGCAGCGCAGCGGGCCAAGCCCTACCGGCCGGCTTGCAAGGCAGTATCGACAAATTGCTTGGCGCCATGCCGGATGTTCGCCAACTCGGCGACCCCAAAGCGCTGGCCAAGGCCCTGGAAGACAGCGGTCTGTTTTTCGAAGCCAAATTACTCAGCGGCCAAACCCAAGCCCTGCCCCAGGACCTCAAGGCCAACCTGCTGCGCCTGGTGGCCCAACTCATGCCCGCCCTGCCCAACGCAACCGCAGCCGCACTGACCGGAGCGCAGAACGAAGCTGGCTTGGCCCAGGCACTGCCACTCATGTTGCGCAATATGCTCGGTGGCGCCAGTCAGGCCAGCTCGAAACTGCAGGCGCTGAACTTTCCGCTGCCGGCCCGTCTGCTGCAAAACCTGGACGCCGATGCTGATCTGGAAACCCTGCTGCGCCTGGCCGCCGCCGCCGTCTCGCGCCTGCAAACCCACCAGCTGTCGAGCCTGGCGCAAACCCAGGTCGGTCCGGAGGGCAACTTGCTGACCACCTGGCAGCTAGAAATTCCCATGCGCAACCAGCAGGAGCTAGTACCCCTGCAGGTCAAACTGCAGCGCGACGAAAGCCCGAAGAAAAATCCCAAGGAAAGTGGCGAGACCCTCTGGCGCGTCGAACTGGCTTTCGATCTGCCGCCCCTCGGACCGCTGCAAGTGCAGGCGCAATTGCTACGTGGCAGCCTCTCCAGCCAGCTCTGGGCGGAACACCCAACGACCGCCGAACTGATTGATCGCGAGCTCGGCCACCTGCGTGAACGCTTGAGCGCCGCGGGCCTGGAGGTGGGTGAACTGGCCTGCCGCCAGGGCGTGCCGCCACAAGGTCAACGCACCACACTGGAACAACGCTGGGTCGACGAAACCGCATGAAACGCCAAGCCCCACGCCAAGCGATCGCCCTCAGCTATGACGGCCAGAATGCCCCCAACCTCACGGCCAAGGGTGACGACGAACTGGCCGAAGCCATCCTCGCCATTGCCCGCGAATACAAGGTGCCGATTTACGAGAATGCCGAACTGGTACGCCTACTGGCCAAGCTGGAACTGGGCGATGCGATCCCTGAGCCGCTGTACCGCAGCATTGCCGAGATCATCGCCTTTGCCTGGTACCTGAAAGGTAAGTGCCCGGAGGGCTTTGAACCCAAGGATGAAGGCTGGTCTGCGCTTAGCCAACCGCCGTTGTAAGCGAACACATCGGCAAGAGCTTGCCGGCAAACCTGCTGGCTAGACGACAAGAATCAAGAGGTAGGATGCTGGGCGTGGTGCAGTTTGCTTACCAGCTCGGCTTCCGCCTTGCTCAGTCCGCAGGACTGGGTCAGGTCATCGACGCTGGCCCCCATGCCGGCCAGGCGCGCCGCCTGGGTAAAGGACAAACTGCTGGGATCGCGTTGTTCGATCTGCGTCAGCTTGTCTGGTAACGGCGCCACCACGCGCCGCAACTCGTACAACTCTTCGCCCATGCGCACGCTACCGGTCAGGTAAGTGTCCAGGCGTTTGCTCAGCTCCTTGAGGCGCTGGTCGCGGACGGCATCGCGCTCGGCCTGCAGCGCCGCCAAATGGCGCTGACTGAGGATCAGCCAGCCGCACGCAGCCGCCAGCAGAACCGAAAACACCGCCAACACGATGACCGCCACCTCGAGCATCAATCAGATACTCTCGAGCTCGGACCATTCTTCTTCGGACATCAT
>JAIERF010000374.1 GCA_019747075.1 Pseudomonadaceae bacterium | reverse complement strand
CTGTTGCTCCTGTGCGTATTCCATTACCAGCCACCCGAGGCGCCACCGCCTCCGAAGCCACCACCACCGCCACCAAAGCCGCCGCCACCGCCAAACCCGCCACCGCCGAAACCACCGCGCCGCGAGCTGCCGCTGGCCAGCAGAAAAGGGATGACCAGGTCGAGGCGGCCGAGTATCAGCACCACGACGATAATCAGCATCAGCATAAACAGCGCTGTGCCCAAACCGTTGGACGCCGCGGTCGGTGCCGGTTGGGCCAGGGGTTGACCACCCAGCACTTGCAGAATGGCGTCGACCCCGGCGCTGATGCCCTCGGCGTAAGCGCCGCGTTTGAACGCGGGAAGCAATTTTTGCTGAATGATCAGTGCCGCCTGGGCGTCGGTCAGGCTGCCTTCGAGGCCATAACCCACTTCGATGCGCACCTTGCGCTCAGCGCGGGCGACCAGCAGCAGGAGGCCGTTATCCTTGCCCTGCTGGCCAATGCCCCAGTGGCGGCCCAGTTGGTAGCCAAAGTCCTCAATCGGCAGCCCTTTTAGGTCGCTCAGGGTGACCACCACCAATTGGTCGCTGCTGGCCTGCTCGTGGGCCGCCAGCAACTGACTGAGGCGTGCCTCGGTAGCGGCATCAAGCAACCCAGCCTGGTCCACCACCCGCCCGCTCAGGGGCGGAAAGCTGACCTCGGCCTGGCTCAGGCTCAGCCAGCCGGCCAGCAGCACGAGCAGTGGCAGGCGCCACAGGCGGCCCATCAGAATTTCACTTCAGGCGCTTTATCGGCGGCCGGGGCGGTGGCTTCGAAGGTTTCGCGCAGCGGCATGTCGCTGTACAGCACGCTATGCCAGATCCTGCCTGGGAAGGTGCGGATCTCGCGGTTGTAGCGCTCGACGCTGGTGATGAAGTCGCGGCGCGCCACGCTGATGCGGTTCTCCGTGCCCTCCAGTTGGGATTGCAGGGCCATGAAGTTCTGGTTGGACTTCAGCTCCGGGTAGCGCTCGGCCACCACCATCAGGCGGCTCAAGGCGCCGCTCAGTTGGGTCTGAGCCTGCTGGAACTGCTGCATGGCCTGCGGGTTGTTCAGGGTGCTGGCGTCGACCTGAATCGAGGTGGCCTTGGCGCGGGCTTCGATCACCGCGGTCAGGGTCTCCTGCTCTTGCTTGGCGTAGCCCTTGACGGTGGCCACCAGGTTGGGGATCAGGTCGGCGCGCCGTTGGTACTGGTTCTCCACCTGGGCCCAGGCGGCTTTAACCTGTTCGTCATAGGTGGGAATGTTGTTGATGCCGCAGCCGCTCAGCAGCGTGGTCAGCAACAACAGGGCGGCGAGGCGGGCGCCCCGTGGGGCAAGGGTGAAGGTCGGCATGTTCTGGATGCTCCCTGCGGCAGAAATATGGAATCACACCCTACCGCCTGAGCGGGCGTTGCGCCAGCCGCCAGTCCGGGGCTACGGCGATAGGGCGAACAGAAGCAGGCTGGCAGCGCGCGGGCGGGTTAAACTGTGCGGCTTGGCATATTCGCTTTCCTGAACTCTGGTTACCTCCATGACTTTCGCCTCCCTCGGCCTGATCGAACCCCTGCAGCGCGCCCTCGACGAACTCGACTACAAGATCCCGACGCCGGTGCAGGCCCAGGCGATCCCGGCGGTGCTGGCCGGCCGTGACCTGATGGCCGCGGCGCAGACCGGCACCGGCAAGACCGCCGGTTTTGCCCTGCCGCTGTTGCAGCGCTTGATGATGGAAGGCCCGGAAGTGGCCAGCAACTCGGTTCGCGCCCTGGTGCTGGTGCCGACCCGCGAGCTGGCCGAGCAGGTGCACGAGAGCTTTCGCACCTACGGTCAGCACCTGCCGCTGCGCACCTATGCGGTGTATGGCGGGGTGAGCATCAACCCGCAGATGATGAAGCTGCGCAAGGGCATCGATGTGCTGGTGGCCACCCCTGGCCGCCTGCTCGACCTGTTCCGCCAGAACGCGGTGAAGTTCAACCAGTTGCAGACCCTGGTGCTGGACGAAGCCGACCGCATGCTCGACTTGGGCTTTGCCGACGAGCTGCGCGCGGTCTATGCGGCCCTGCCGAAGAAGCGCCAGACCTTGCTGTTCTCCGCGACCTTCTCCGAGGCCATCCGCCTGCTGGCCGGGCAGATGCTCGATGACCCGCTGAGCATCGAAGTCAGCCCGCGCAATGTCGCGGCCAGCAGCGTCAAGCAGTGGCTGATCCCGGTCGACAAGAAGCGCAAGACCGAGCTGTTTTGCCACCTGCTGAAAAAACAGAAATGGACCCAGGCCCTGGTGTTCGTGAAAACCCGCAAAGGCGTCGATGAGCTGACTGAGTTGCTGCAGCAGCAGGGCATCAACGCCGACGGCATCCACGGCGACAAGCCCCAGGCCACCCGCCAACGCGCCCTGGATCGCTTCAAGGCCCGCGAAGTGCAGATCCTGCTGGCCACCGACGTGGCGGCCCGTGGTCTGGACATCGACGACCTGCCACTGGTGGTCAACTTCGACTTGCCGATCGTCGCCGAAGACTATGTGCACCGCATCGGCCGTACCGGCCGTGCCGGCAACACCGGGCAGGCGATCTCGCTGGTGTGTGCCGATGAAGTGAATATGCTGGCGGCCATCGAAGTGCTGATCGGGCAATTGCTCAAGCGCGTCGACGAGCAGGATTTCGAGCCCGAGCACCGGGTGCCGCTCACCGATGCCAGCGGCCAGGTGTTGAAAAAGGCCAAGAAGCCGAAAAAGCCGAAAATCGTCGGTGGTGGCGGCAAGAAGACCCTGGGCAAATGGTTGGAAAGCGCTGACGAGCCAAGCGCGCCGCCGGTCAAGGCCGTGCGCAAGGTACCGAGCTTCAATACCGGGCCGAAAAAGAAGAAGTAAGCACTCGCGAAACGTAGGGTGGGTTAGCCGCGTAGCGGCGTAACCCACCATGGCGATTGATGGGTATCGCTGCGCTCAGCCCATCCTACGGTTCTGCGCTACACCCATCCTGCGGCGATCAGGCCCGAGCGGCTTCCAATTGGCGCTTGTGTACGGCCGCCTCGGTGGCGTCGTAGATCACCACGCAGATGTGCTCGACCGCGCCGTTGGCGGCAGTCAGCGGCAGCAGGGTGACGTTCTGATACATAAAGTCGGCTTGCCCGGTGATCGGCTGGTAGTTCTTGAAGTGCACCAGGTACGGATGCTGTTCCCACAGGCTGAAGGCGCGGGTGCCCAGTTGCACCACGGTGTCGACCTTGCGGCGGAACCAGGCCTCGTCGATTTCCGCGAACAGGCTGAACAGCGACTTGCCGTTGACCTCATCCGGGCCCATGCCCGAATGGTTCTCCATAAAGCTGTTCCACACTTCGATCTGGTACTGGCGGTCCAGCACGATCACGCCCACATCGATGCACTGAACGATATCCAGTAGCCAGTGGAACTCTTTGATGTCGATCTGTGCGGGCATGCCGGCTTCTCGCTTGCGAACCTAGTTGAGCAGGTAGTTGATCTTGTGGCTGAGGCGCTGGATCGAGTCTTCGGTGAACAGCAGCAGCAGGTCGAAGTGCACGTTGTGGCCTTCCAGGCTGTAGCTGATCTCCACCGCCAGGGTCTTGCGCCAGCGTTGCTGGTTGACGTGAATCAGGCTGTCGATGGAACCGTGCAGGCCCAGCAGTTGCGGGTGGCCCTGGGAGAAACGCACGTCGATCTGCTCGGAAATCCCGCTCAGGCAGGCACCAATCAGGATGCTGGCCAGGTCCAGGAGCATTTCCGAGGTTTCCGTTTCGTCCTTGGGTTGCCACTTGAACAGCCGGCTGATGTCGGCAATTTCCGAATCGTGAAACAGCAGCAAGGCTTCGCCGGCGATGCCGTCACCGATAAAGCCCTGGCACAGGGCGCTGAAGCGCTCGCCGCGCTGGGCGTCGGCGAGGGTCATGTGCAGTTCGCTGACCTCGAAGATATTCACCGCCGGCACCGGCAGCTGCACGAACACTCCCAGCACCTTGGCCAGCAGGGCGGCGGCGCGGCCCATGGCGACGTTGCTGATCTCGCGCAGGGCATCGCGGAAGTTGATCTTCAGTTCGAACGCCGGCCGCGGCGGCACGGCTACGGGGGCTGGCGCACTGCTGGTGCTGGCCGGCGCCGGGGTGTCGAGCAGGCCCAGGCGGCTGAGGGTTTCGCGCAGTTTTTCCGGGTCGGCGGGTTTTTTGATAAAGGCCAGGGCGCCGAGGTCGCTGACCCGGCGGATGGCCTCTTCCTGCACGTCGCCGGAGACCACAATGACCTTGCAGCTAATGCCTTCGTCGCGCAGGGCGGCCAGTACCTCGAAGCCGTCCATCACCGGCATGGTCAGGTCCAGCAGCATGACCTCGACCAGGCCCTGACGCAGCACCTGCATGGCTTCTTCGCCGTGGTTGGCTTGGCTGATGGTTACCGGCCATTCGGCCGGCAGCGCGCGAATCAGCTGTTTGCGCGCCATCATGGAGTCATCGCAGACCAGAAGGGGGATCACTGTCGGGCTACCACCGTACGCAGATAAGGTGCCGGTTCGTGTGCCGGCTTGCCTCCAGCATAGCCCTTCAGGGCTGCTGCGTGCGAGTCCGGCTCAGAGCGGCCGTTGCAGATAGCGATGCGCGGCAATGCCGGGCAGGTGGGAGGCGCGCTCGACCTGCACGACAAAGCCCAGGCGTTCGTACAGGCGCTGGGCGTGCGGGTTGCCGGCGGAAACATCCAGCGCCGTCGTCTGAAAACCCGTGGCACGGCCCTGCTGCAGGAGAAAATCAATCAGCTGACTGCCGATGCCTTGCCCGGTAAGGGCGCTGCTGACGCCCAGATGGGCGAGATAGAAGGTGCGCTTGGGCGGCGGCAGGACGATGCGCTCCAGCTGCAGGCCGCGCCACAGGACCTGCCAGCAATGCCGCGGACCATAGAAGGCGATGATCTGCGCGGCTGCCACGGCCATGTTGCGCAGGTTCACTTCACCGCTCAAGGCGGTGCCGGCGGCGACCACCTGGCCTTCCTGCTCGCCGACCCAGTGCTGGCGGTAACCAAATTGCCCGCTGCCGCTGACGAAGGCCTTGCGCAGGAAGTCCTGGGCGCTGCCTTTGGGTGTACCGGCGAACACGTAATCGAAGGCCGCCGGGCCGGAGCTGTAGATCAGGGCAATGGCGGCGTCGACATCCTCGGCGCGGGCGGGGCGAAACTGCAGGGACATGGGCATGGACTCGTGCGGACGCAATGGTGCGAATCTAGCACGGTCGTTCTATTTTGTCCGTGCCTGCAGCCAGTCACGCATGCCCAGCCCGGCGGTGCGGCCGCTGGCGAAGCAGGCGGTGAGCAGGTAGCCGCCGGTGGGGGCTTCCCAGTCGAGCATCTCGCCGGCACAGAATACCCCCGGCAGTTGGTGCAGCATCAAGGCTTCGCTGAGCGCCTCGAAGGGCACGCCGCCGGCGGTGCTGATGGCTTCGTCCAGCGGCCGGGTGCGCACCAGGGTTAACGGCAGGCGCTTGATCGCGGCGGCCAGCACGCTCGGTTCGGCGTAGGTGGCGGCGTCGCTCAGCTCGCGCAGCAGGCCGGCGCGTACGCCGTCCAGGCCGAGCTGGCTGCGCAGGTGGTTGCTGATGGATTTGCTGCCGCGCGGTTTGCGCAATAGGGTTTCGATCTGCTCTGCGGTTTTCTGTGGCAGCAGATCGAGGTGGATGGTCGCCGTGCCGTGCTGGTTGATCTGCTCGCGGATCGGTGCCGACAGGGCATAGATCAGGCTGCCTTCCACGCCGCTGGCGGTGATCACGAATTCGCCCAGGCGCGGCGCTTGTTGGTCGAGGGCTATGGCGCAGGACTTGACCGGCGCGCCGGCGAATTTCTCCTTAAACAACAGGCTCCAGCCGGCCACTTCGAAGCCGCAATTGCTCGGTTGCAAGGCTGTCAGGGGCACCCCGCGGGCGGCCAGCAAGGGCATCCAGGCGCCATCGGAACCCAGTCGCGCCCAGCTGCCGCCGCCGAGGGCCAGCAGGGTGGCGCTGGCGTTTACGGCGCGCTCGCCCTCCGCGGTGGCGATGCGCAGGCTGCCATCGGCGTTCCAGCCCAGCCAGCGACTGCGGGTGTGCAGGCTGACGCCCAGCTCGCGCAGGCGCTTGAGCCAGGCGCGCAGCAGTGGCGCGGCCTTCATATCGGTGGGGAATACCCGCCCGGAGCTGCCGACAAAGGTGTCGATGCCCAGGCCGTGAATCCATGCGCGCAGTTGTTCGGCGCCGAAGTCGTGGAGCAGTTTTGCCAGCTCGTCACGGCGCTCGCCGTAGCGGCCGAGAAAGGCCGCGGTGGGCTCGGCGTGGGTGATGTTCATGCCGCCGACGCCGGCCAGGAGGAACTTGCGTCCGACCGAGGGCATGGCATCGAACAGCTCGACCTTGATCCCGGCCAGGGCCAGCACTTCGGCCGCCATCAGGCCGGCGGGGCCACCGCCGATGATCACGGCGGGCAAGGACGAGGGCGGGGCAGAGTGGGTCATGGACATGGCACGGTTGACGGCGGGAGATGGGCATTCTACCCGAGCGGCGATAGCTGGCTATCTCGCCAAGTTCGAGGCGCTCTGTGCGGAAACGGACAGAACTCTTGGGGGTTTGTCGCCATGATGTTGGCTGCCGGCCCATGCCTGCCATGGATAACCGCACCTTCGAGCCAAGGATGTTAATGCTTTGCCCCAGTGATCCACGCCAAAATCACCTGCTGGCGGCCTTGCCCGCCGAAGACCTCGAGCGATTGTTGCCATTTCTCGAACGGGTTCCCTTGGCGGTGGGCCAGGTGCTGTGCCAGGCCGGGGAACCGATGCGGCATATCTACTTCCCCACCGATGCCATCGTTTCGCTGCTGTACACCATCAAGGATGGCTCCGCGCTGGAAATCGCCGTGGTCGGTAACGAAGGTCTCGTCGGCCTGGTCCTGTTTATGGGCGGTGAAACCACCCTCAACCGGGCCATGGTGCAATGTCCGGGCTTGGCCTATCGGCTGAAAGGCTCGTTGCTCAAGACCGAGTTCGATCAGGCCGGTGCGCTGCAACAACAGATACTGCGTTACACCCAGGCATTGTTGACGCAAATGGCCCAACGTCTGGTGTGCGTGCGTCTGCACTCGCTGGATCAGCAGCTCTGCAACTGGCTGCTGCAATATTTCGAGCGCTTGCCGAACAATCGGTTGCTGATGACCCAGGAGCTGATCGCCCACCTGCTCGGTGTGCGCCGTGGCAGCGTCTCGGAAGTGGCGGGCAAGCTACAGGATGCTGGGCTGATCAGTTATCACCGCGGCTGCATCAGCCTGCTCGATCGGCCCGGACTGCAGCAGCGCAGCTGCGAGTGCTATGGGGTCGTCCGGAGCGAGTTCGCACGCCTGTTTCCTCGCGCTGCTCACTCATTATTGGCGGCATCGCTGCCAGCGCTACTCCTGCGCTAACGCCAGCGGATCAGCAACGATGGCGCGATTGCGCCCGGCGCTTTTGGCTAGGTACAGGCGTTGATCGGCGCGTTGCAGCATGGTCTCCCAGTGCTCGCCGCGTTGCAGGATGGCGCCGCCGCTGGACATGGTCACCGTGCCGCCGGGGCCTTTTAGCTGCAGGGCGACCTGCTGCTGCAGGTGGCTGGCGACGGTCTGCAGGCTGTCCTGGTCGGTGTTCGGCAACAGCAGCAAGAACTCTTCGCCGCCGAAGCGGAACAGGCGGTCTTCTTTGCGCGAGTAGGCTTTGATCAGCTCGACAAAATCCTTCAGCACCTGATCGCCGGCCTGGTGGCCGTAGGTGTCGTTGATCTGCTTGAACGAATCGAGGTCCATCACCAGCACGGCGTACTGATCGCCATGCCGGCGCTGGGTGGCGCTGGCGATCTTCAGCTCATCGTTCATCGCCCGCCGATTGCGTGCGCCGGTCAGCGGGTCCTGCACCGACAGCAGCTGCAACTGGTCGCGCTGGTTGCGCGTGCGCGAGGCGAAGATAAAGCTCAGTACGCTGGCGGTGAGGCTGGTGACCAGAAACGAGGTCATCTGGTAGTCGCTTTCGAATACCGTGCCCGGCACCGCCAGCGCATAGCTGACCAGGCCGATCATCACCAGCACGGTGGCGCTCAAGGCCTTGCCCGGCGAGACCGTAAAGAAGTTGAACAGGATCAATGGATAGATCCAGAACAGGCCGTTAACCCCCAGGCGGATGGCGATCAGGGTGGAGGCACTGGAGAGGATGATCGAGGCAAATATCCCTGGTTTGACCGTGTCGCCGGTGCGCCAGGCATAGAGCGTGGTGAAGATGGCCGAGAGAGCGATGATGACGTCGGCAACCCCGACCACGTAGTTGCCTTGCGACAGGCGATACACCGCATAGGGCGAGACACCCACCACGCCCAGCAGGCACATCAGGGTAATGATCGATAACTGGAAATCGCTACGCAGGCGCTTGAATACGCGTGAAGTTTTTATCATTGCTGCCGGTTCTTGTTGTTATTGGGCTTATCGGCAGAGCTTAGCCTGCTTCATCGCAGCCCCGCCAGCGGGGGCCGCTGGGCGGTGGATTTTCCTCGCCGGTGGTCGGCCTGTCACCGGCAGTTGGTTGGGGTGTTACGGGCTGAGCGTGGCCGTGTGCAGCCAGGCTTCCAGGTCCTTGGCGGCCAGGGCGCGGGAGAACAGGTAGCCCTGGGCCACGTGGTAACCCTGCTGTTTGAGAATCTGGTACTGGCTGTTGGTTTCGATGCCTTCGGCGACCACCGTCAGTTGCAGGCTTTCGCCGAGGCGGATCACCGCTTCGCTGAGGGCGCGGTTGGTGGCGTCCTGGTCCAGGTCGCTGACGAAGCTGCGGTCCAGTTTGAGTTCCTTAATCGGCAGGCGGCGCAGGTAGCTGAGGCTCGAATAGCCGGTGCCAAAGTCGTCCAGGGACAGGCGCACGCCCTGGGCATGCACTTCGTCGAGGGTCTTGAGGGTGCTGGGGTTGGTGTCCATCAGCACGTTCTCGGTGATCTCCAGGGTCAGGTCGCGAGCTTGCAACTGGTGCTCGCGCAGAGTGTTGGCGACCATGCCGGGCAGGTCGAGGTTGTGGAAGTTGGTCGGTGACAGGTTCACCGATACCGCCGGAATCTGCAGGCCCTGGCGGCGCCATTGGGCCAGCTGGCGACAGGCTTCGCGCACCGCCCAGAGCCCCAGCTGATTGATCAGGCCGCACTCTTCGGCCAGGGGAATAAAGCGCGCCGGGGAGATTTCACCAAACTGCGGGTGGTGCCAGCGCGCCAGCGCCTCGACGCCATACAGCAGGCCGTCCGGCATCTGTACCTGGGGCTGGTAGTAGAGCTGCAGCTGGTCCTGTTCGAGGGCTTCGCGCAGGGCGTTTTCCAGGGCCAGGCGTTCCTGGGCCAACAGGTTCAATTCGTGGCTAAAGAAGCTGAAGTGGCCGCGGCCGGCGCTTTTCGCCTGGTACATGGCCATGTCGGCACGGTGCACCAGGGTGCCCATGTCGTGGCCGTCCAGCGGATACAGGCTGATACCGATACTGGCCGACGGGCACAGGGTGGTGCCGTTGAGTTGGCAGGGCTGGCTGAGGGTGGCCTTGAGTTGTTCGACCACCTCGCTGACCTGCTGGCTGTCGCATTGCGGCAGGACCAGGACGAACTCGTCGCCGGACAGGCGGCCAACGATGTCGCAGTGCCGACGGTGCTCGCTGAGGCGCTTGGCCACCAGGCGCAGCAGCTCGTCGCCGGCCGGGTGGCCGAGGGAGTCGTTGACCTGCTTGAAGCGATCGAGGTCGACAAACAGCACGCTCAGGGGCGTTTTGTTGCGTTCGGCCTCGGCCAGCGCCTGGTCGGCCTTGGCATGCAGCAGGCTGCGGTTGGGCAGTTCGGTGAGGCTGTCGTAGAAGGCCAGTTGGCGAATCTTGGTGCGGCTTTCCTCGCGCTCCAGGGCCAGGGCGCAGAGGTGCACGATGACGTCGATCAGGCGCTGATGAAAGGCACTGGGGCCACGGGGTTCGCGGTAGTAGAAGGCGAAGGTGCCGAGCACCCGGCCCTGGCTGTCCTTGATCGGTGTCGACCAGCAACTGCGTAGGCCGATAGGCAAGGCCAGGGCCTTGAACTCAGCCCACAACGGATCGCTGGCAATATCGCTGACCAGCACCGGCTCGCCGCGATAGGCGGCGGTGCCGCAGGAGCCGACGCACGGGCCGATGGGCACGCCTTCCAGGGCCTGGCAGTAACTCGCCGGCAGGCTGGGGCCGGCCAGCGGATGGAGCAGGCCGTCGCTACTGACGCGCAGGATCGAGGCGGTGACTTCCGGGGCGATGCGCTCGACTTCCTTGCACGCAATCTCCATCAGGCTTTCCAATGGTTCTTCACTGACCATCGCGGTAAGCATGTGGTTTTGCAGGACTTCGTGCATTTTTGTGTGGGTGATATCGGTCAGTACGGTGACCACATTGATCAGCTGGCCGTGTTGGTCGAGCACCGGATTGATCGTGAAATCGCACCAGATGCGTTGGCCATCGGCGCAGTAGCACAGTCGATCCTGCTGGAAAACCGAGCCCTGATGCAGGCGCTCGTGGAGCCTGTCCACCGCCTTGGGGTCGCTGTACGGGGCCATCACGGAAATAGGTGTCAGCCCGAGTATCTGTTCGGGCGTGTAACCGAGCATTTTGCTGAAGCCATTGTTGACATAGGTGACGCGCCATTGGGCGTCGGTGATCAGGATGGCTTTGTCGGTCTGGTCAACGACCATGGACAGCTGTTGCAGCGAGGCATATTGCGACTGCTGTTCACTGATGTCCTTGATCAGCACGGTCAGCAAGGGGCCGTCGTCACTGTCACAGTGGCACACCGAGAGCGAGCCCCAGCGCAGCTGCCCGTCGCTGTGGGTGATCGGCAGGGTATGGCTGCTGCCATGCTGCAGTTGTTGCAGCCATGGGTGGGACAGTACGGCATCCACCGGACTGCCGATGAGCTGTGCGGCCGGCAGACCCCAGAATTTTTCGGCCGCCGGGTTGAACAGCTGAACCCGGCCTTGGGCATCGACGATCAGCACGGCATCGATGAGCTGGTGCAGTGTCTGGCTGAGAATGGGCGCAAGGTTAGGGCTGGCAGGCATGGCGGCTTCGCTATGAGCAGAACGCGGAAAGAGACGGTGCACGGTTGCAACAATGGATAGGCAACGCTTACTAGTTTAGTTCTGGATGGCGTGTTTGTTTGCCTCTCTAGCAAACCAAACTACCGGATAAATCAGCCAGCTAACAACTCAGCAGGGGCCCAGGCCACGCTGCTGCCAGACCTGCTTGGCGCAGTGATGGAGGATGCCGTGGCGGCGAGCCAGGGCCGCGCGGTCACGGTCATAGCCGCCACCGATCACGCCCATCACCGGGATATCGCGACCCAGGCAGTGCTGCAGCACCGCGGTGTCGCGGGCGGCCAGGCCGGCATCGGTGAGGTTGAGGTAGCCGAGGGCGTCGTCCTGGTGCACATCCACCCCGGCGTCATACAGCACCAGGTCGGGCTGATACAGTGGCAGCAGGTAGTTGAGGCTGTCGTCGACCACGCGCAGGTAGTCGGCGTCGCCCATGCCAATGGGCAGGGGGATATCCCAGTCGCTGGCGGCCTTGCGCGCAGGGAAGTTTTTCTCGCAGTGCAGCGATACGGTGATCGCCTCCGCGGTGTCGGCGAGCAGGCGCGCGGTGCCGTCGCCCTGGTGCACGTCGCAGTCGAAGATCAGTACCCGGCCGACCTGGCCGCTTGCCAGCAGGTAGCGGGCGATCACCGCCAGGTCGTTGAAGATGCAGTAACCGGAGGCCTGGGCGTAATCGGCGTGATGGGTGCCGCCGGCCAGGTGACAGGCCAGGCCGTGTTGCAGTGCTTGTTCGGCGGCCAGCAGCGAACCACCCACGGCGCGCACCGTGCGCCGGGCCAGGGCCGGGCTCCAGGGCAGGCCGAGGCGGCGTTGCTCGGCATGGCCCAGGTCGCCGGCGAGAAAGCGCGCGATATAGTCCGGGCAATGGGCCAGTTGCAGGATCGCGGGCGGGCACAGCTCGGGGCGCAGCAGCTCGCTGGCAGAGGTCACGCCGCTGGCAATCAGGTGGTCGTGCAGCAGGCGGAATTTCTCCATCGGGAAGCGATGGCTGGCCGGGAAGGGCGGGCTGTAGTCGTCGTGATAGACCAGCGGCAGGGGCATACAATGGCGCTCGGAGGGCGAACACCGGCCAGTATGGCGGGCGCGGATCGTCAGGCTCAAGGGGGCAAAGGTCATGGGCGAAATTGAACTGCACACCCCGCGCCTGCGCTTGCGCGGTTGGCGCAGCGCAGACCTGCGAGGGTTTGCCGCGCTGAATGCCGACGCCGAGGTGATGCGCCACTTCCCTAGCGTCATGAGCCGGGCGCAGAGCGATGCCATGGCCCGACGCATCCAGGCGCACTTTACTCTGCATGGCTTTGGCCAGTGGGTGCTGGAGCGCCGCGAGCAGCCGGGGCTGATCGGTGCCCTGGGGTTGCAGCAGGTGGGTTTCGAGGCGGCGTTTACACCGGCAGTGGAAATCGGCTGGCGCCTGCAACGGGCCCACTGGCACCAGGGTTATGCCCTAGAGGCGGCCGAGGCGGTGCTGGCCCATGCCTTCGACGTATTGCAGTTGCACGAGGTGCTGGCCTTTACCGTGCCGGCCAATCTGCCCTCGCAGGGGCTGATGCAGCGCCTCGGCATGCAGCATCAGGTCGAGCAGGATTTCCAGCATCCCTTGCTGCCGGTGGGGCATCCACTGCGCCAGCATGTGCTCTATCGGCTCAGTCAGGCGAGCTGGCGACAGCGCATTGCCAGCAGGGCGATAGGGGTCGATTGATCGCCGTCGGGCGATGATCAACCGGCAAGTGCCGACAGCCGGCGCTAAAGCCATTACCATTTGTCCATCGGCAGTTCGGGCTCGCGCCCGACCTGCTGCAATTTCTGTGCGCGCGGCCACCCATGAGCGGCGCCACACCTTGCGTACAAGAGAGGGTGCATGACTCAGGTGCTGAAGAATTTGGTTTCGCTGCTGAGCCTCGAAGCCATCGAGGAAGACCTGTACCGCGGCAGCAGTCAGGATCTGGGCTTTCGCCAGCTGTTTGGCGGTCAGGTGCTTGGCCAGTGCGTGTCGGCGGCCAGCCGCACGGTGGAGGCGAGCCGCCATGTGCATTCCATGCACGGTTATTTCCTCCGCCCTGGCGATGCCAGTTTGCCAGTGGTCTATCAGGTCGACCGGATCCGCGATGGCGGCAGTTTCAGCACGCGGCGAGTGACGGCGATCCAGAAGGGCAAGCCGATCTTCAGCTGCGCCGCCTCGTTCCAGTACGACGAGGAAGGCTTCCATCACCAGCTGCCGATGCCCGACGTGCCGGGGCCGGAGAACTTCAAGTCGGAAACCGAGCTGGCGCGGCTGATCGCGCCGATGATCCCGGAGCGTTTGCGCGAGCGTGCGGTGAGCGACAAACCGATCGAGATTCGCCCGGTGACGCGGGTCAATCCGTTCGACCCCAAACCGTGCGAGCCGGTCAAGTACGTGTGGTTTCGTGCCGACGGCGAGCTGCCGGATGACCCGCAGTTGCACAAATACCTGCTGGCCTACGCCTCGGACTTCAACCTGCTGACCACCTCGATGCAGCCCCACGGCGTGTCGGTGTTCCAGAAGTTTATGCAGGTTGCCAGCCTCGACCACGCCCTGTGGTTCCACGCCAACCTGCGCATGGACGACTGGCTGCTGTACGCCATGGACAGCCCCTGGGCCGGCAACGCCCGTGGCTTCTCCCGCGCCAGCATCTTTAATCGCGCCGGCCAGCTGGTGGCGTCGGTGGCCCAGGAAGGCCTGACCCGCCTGCGCGAGGACTGGAAGTGAGCTGGCAGCACAGCCGCCACTGGGTGTTCGACATGGACGGCACCCTGACCGTGGCCGTGCATGATTTCGAGGCGATCAAGCGCGCCCTGGAAATCCCCCAGAGCGACGACTTCCTCCACCATCTGGCGGCCTTGCCGGCGGCCGAAGCGGCAAGCAAACACGCCTGGCTGCTGGCCCATGAGCGCGAACTGGCCGAGGCTGCCCAACCAGCGCCGGGTGCGGTGGCGCTGGTGCGCGAGCTGCAGGCCCGTGATTACCGCCTCGGTATTCTCACCCGCAACGCCCATGCGCTGGCGCTGCTGACCCTGCAGGCCATCGGCCTGGATGACTGCTTTGCCAGCGCTGACGTGATCGGCCGCGACGAGGCGCCGCCCAAGCCCGACCCTGGCGGCTTGCTGCACCTGGCCGGGCAGTGGCAGGTGCCGACGCAGGCGCTGGTGATGGTCGGCGACTACCGCTTCGACCTCGAATGTGCCCGTGCCGCCGGCGCCCACGGGGTGCTGGTCAACTTGCCGGAGAATCCCTGGCCGGCGCTCAGCAGCGGCTATGCCGAGGATTGTGCCGAGCTGCTGCGCCAGCTGAGTTAGTCATCTCTCTGCGATGACTGGAGCAGCGCTTGTAGGATGGCGTTGAGCGTAGCGATACCCATCACCGTGTTGCTCCCCTGCGGTTGCTCGATGGGTATCGCAGGCTCAACCCATCCTACGACTTACAGCGTGCGCGCCTTGAAGGTGTCGCACTGGCCGACCTTGCCCTGCTCGAAGCCGAGCTTGAACCAGCGCACGCGCTGGGCCGAGGTGCCATGGGTGAAGGCGTCCGGCATCACCTGACCGCGGCTTTGCTGTTGCAGGCGGTCGTCGCCGATGGCGCTGGCGGCTTGCAGGGCTTCTTCCAGATCGCCGGCCTCCAGCCAGTCGAGGCGCTGCTGGGCGTGGTGGGCCCAGACCCCGGCCAGGCAATCGGCCTGCAACTCCTGACGGACCAGCAATCCATTGTCGCCTTCCATGCGCTCGCCGCGTTGGCGCGCGGCCTGCACCTTGGCCGAGACGCCGAGCAGGGTCTGCACGTGGTGGCCCACTTCATGGGCGATCACATAGGCCTGGGCAAAGTCGCCGGCGGCGGCATAGCGCTGGGCCAGCTCGCGGAAGAAGCTGACATCCAGATAGACCTGGCGATCGGCCGGGCAATAGAACGGCCCACTCGCCGCGCTGGCCATGCCGCAGGCCGAGCGTACGCTGGCGTTGAACAGCACTAGAGTCGGGTCCTGATACTGGCGGCCGGCCTGCTGGAACAGCTGGCGCCAGGTGTCTTCGGTGTCGCCGAGGATGGCGCGGACAAAGTCAGTCTGCTCGTCGTTGGCCACCGGCGTGCGTTGGCTGCTGGTGGTCGGGGTTTCCAGCTGGCCGGCCAACTGGCCGAGGATCTGCAGCGGGTCCTGGCCGGTGATCAGGCCGAAGGCCACCACCAGCACCACGGCGCCCAGGGTCAGGCCTTTGCCGCCGCGCCCGCCACCGCTGCCGCCTGACACCACGTTGTCGCTGCGCCGTGCACGTTTCCAGAGCATGAGCCGATCCTCGTTGAGTCGAAGTGAGAGTGTCTGCCGCTGCGCGGCTTGGTGCCAGTTCGGGATTTACAGGGCGGCCGGGTCGACCAGCAGTTCGGCGCGGGCCAGCAGTTGCACATGGCCGCCGACGCGCACGCGGTCGTCGTGGCCGACGCACACCTGCAGGCGACTGGGACGTTGCAGGAAGCGCCCCTGGTTGAGCTGAAAGGGTGTGCCACGCGGGGCCAGGCCATGGGCCACCAGGTACGCCGCCACCGGTCCGGCGGCGCTGCCGGTGGCAATGTCCTCGATCACCCCAACGGGGTCCCAGGTGCGGCCCTCGCGGGCGTCGATGTCCAGCAGGAACACAAACGCGGCGCCGCAGGCCAGCAGCTCCAGGTCCAGCGCTCGCTGCTGTTTGGCCTTGGCCAGGCCGGCACCGGTCACCGGCAGCAGCACATAGGGCAGGCCGGTGCTGACCACCGTGGCCGGGTAACGCAGGTCCTGTTCGGCGTGATCGAGGCCGAAGGCGCTGGCGAACTCGGCGGCCTGCACCGCGCTGAGCTGGCCACCGAACTCGGCCACGCCCTGGTCCATCTCGGCATAAAAGCCCTGGGCCAGGCGCTGGGTGTGGATCTGCACGGTTTTCGCCGTGAGTTGCAGCTGCCAGTCGGCGTGTCCGGCAGGGCTGTGCAGGTGGTGCAGTAGGGCGGCGGCGCCAATGATCGGGTGGCCGGCGAAGGGCAGCTCTTCTTCGACGGTGAAGATCCGGGCGCTGAAGGTGTCGGCTGTCGCGCCGGGCAGCAGGAAGATCGACTCGAACTGGCGCAGCTCCTGGGTCAGCCCCTGCATGGCGCTGGCGGACAGGCCGCGGGCATCGTCGAACACCGCCAGACCATTGCCGGCCAGTGGCCGTTCGGCAAACACATCCAGTTGCCAGTACTGCATGACGCGCACTCCTATTTGCTTGCGGTGGGGGTTGGCGTCGGTCAGTTGCCTGGGTAGCTGCTGACGACCTGCTCCTGGCCCTGGCGGTCGAGGCCGATGACCTGGTAGGCGTCTTGTTTCTCGCCCATTTCCATCCCCGGCGAGCCGGCTGGCATGCCCGGTACAGCGATGCCGGCCAGCTGCGGTTGTTGGCTCAGCTTGTGGATGTCGCTGGCCGGCACATGGCCCTCGATAAACTGGCCGTTAAGCACGCCAGTGTGGCACGAGGCCAGGCGCGGCGGCACGCCGAGGCGGGTTTTGACCGCGCTCATGTCGGCCTCGATATGTTCGTTGACGCTGAAGCCGTTGGCCTCCAGGTGCTTGACCCAGGCACCGCAGCAACCGCAGTTGGGGTCGCGGTAGACGTCGATGGTCTGCGGTTCGGCGGCTTGGGCGGTGGTACTCAGCAGCAGGGTGGCGAGCAATAAATGGACGTTGCGCATGGTCGGGCTCCCGGTCAGATAAGCGACCAAGTTTAACCGGCGTATCGAGCTGCGTCGGCCTCAGGCTGTTTCAGGATATGCTCGGCCTCCGCCGAATGAGGATTGAGCATGCGCATGACCCAAGTATTCCTGCTGGTACAGGCCCTGGCCTTGATGGTCTTAGGGCTGGCGTATTTTATCCAGCCCCACGAGATGACCAATATCAGCGGCATGCTGCTGATGGCACCGGCGGCGATCACCGATGTGCGCGCCTATTACGGCGGTTTGCAGATTGGCCTGGGGATGTTCCTGTTGCTGGCCTGTCGCCAGCTGGAGCTGCTGCGCGGTGCTTTGACCTTGCTGGTGCTGCTGTATTGCGCTCTGGCCCTGGCGCGCCTCGGCGGCCTGTGGCTGGACGGCGGCCTGCAGCAGACCTTCAATCTTGTCGCCCTGCTGTTCGAGCTGGTGTCGGCGGCGCTGGCCATGCTGTTGCTGCGCCGTTTGCGCGATTAGTGGGTTGATCTCAATGGTGCGCGTGTCCGTCTGTAGGAACGGCTTCAGCCGCGATGCTTTCAAGGCAAACGGCATCGCGGATAAATCCGCTCCTACAAAGCCAGGTTGTGGCGTTAGCGCTTGGCCGGGAAGCGTGCCAATAGCTTGGCTATGGCCTGGTTGATCACCTCCTGGCTGGCGTTGGGGTCGCGTACCTGGCGGTCGATCAGGGCCTGAAATAGCAGGTTGTCGTGGTCGTGGTTGTCGAGGATGCGCAGGGCCAGGCGGGCGCGTTGTTCGGGGGTGAAGGTGACGTCGCTGTAGGTCGCGCCGCCGATATTGACCTGTTTGACGTCGACCCCGGTGTTGGCCTCCAGGCCCACCAGGTAGATCACCCGCAGGTCGGCGTTCTGCGCCTGTTCGCGGTAACCCTTGGCCGTCAGCGCCAGGCGCAGGGCGGTGTTGAAGCGCTCTTCGAGGTCCTGGCGATGGCCCTGGCCGCGGATCGGCTTGATCACGAAGGTGCTGAAGTCGCCCTCCAGGGCGGCCTCGCTGACTTCGATATCCGGGCTGGTAGGGGCGCTGGCGCAGGCACTCAGCAGGCAGAACAGCAGCGGTAACAGCAGGCGTAGAGAGGACATGGGCACTCCGGTATTTTTATTGTCTGCCCA
>JAIERF010000383.1 GCA_019747075.1 Pseudomonadaceae bacterium | reverse complement strand
TCAGCCACGAACGCTTCTGCGTGATGGAGCGCAAGCTTTACCGCGGCATCATGCAGCCATCGATGATTGCCACCCTGGTCCTCGGCGCCTGGCTGCTGTACCTCAATCCAGCCTTGCTGAGCATGGGCTGGCTGCACGTGAAGTTAACCCTAGTCGCCATCCTGGTCGGCTATCAGCACCTCTGCGGCGCTCAGTTGCGCGCTTTTGCCCGTGGCGAAAATGCCCGTGACCACGTGTTCTTCCGTTGGTTCAACGAGGTGCCCGTGCTGTTCCTGCTGGCCATCGTGATTCTCGTCGTGGTCAAACCGTTCTGATCACCGCCCTTGATAACACTGCCCTTAATAACACCGCCGATAACAAGAGGAATGCCCATGTCCCTGCCCACCTTGTTGCAACAGCGCCTGCGTCTGCCCGTAGTGGCTGCGCCGATGTTTCTGGTCTCCAATCCGCAACTGGTACTGGCCTGCTGCAACAGCGGTGTGGTCGGCAGCTTTCCGGCCCTCAATCAGCGCGACAGCAGCGGCTTTCGCGCCTGGCTGGAGGAAATCCAGGCCGGCCTGCATGACGATGCGGCGCCCTACGCAGTCAACCTGATCGTCCACCACAGCAACCCGCGCCTGCAGGACGATCTGGCTATCTGCGTAGAAAAGCGCGTGCCGATCATCATCACCAGCCTCGGCGCCGTGAAGGAGGTGGTGGATGCCGTGCACAGCTACGGTGGCCTGGTGTTCCATGACGTAACCACCCGCCGTCACGCGGAGAAAGCCGCCGAAGCCGGAGTTGATGGTCTGATCGCGGTGGCCGCCGGCGCCGGTGGCCACGCCGGTACTTGGAGCCCATTTGCCCTGATCGCCGAGATCCGCCAGTTCTTCGACAAAACCCTGCTGTTGGCCGGTTGCCTCAACCACGGCCACGAGATTCTCGCGGCGCAGCTGCTCGGTGCCGACCTTGCTTACCTCGGCACGCGCTTTATCGCCACCCAGGAAAGCCACGCCGGCGAGGCCTACAAGCAGATGCTGCTGGACGCCAAGGCCGCCGACATCATCCATACTCCGGCCGTGTCAGGCATTCCGGCCAGCTTTATGCGCCAGAGCCTGCAAGCCGCCGGTTATGACTTGCAGCGCCTGCAAGACAAGGGTGAGGTCAATTACGGTGAAAAACTCAAACCGGCCAGCGATGAGGCCAAGGCGTGGAAAACCGTGTGGTCGGCCGGCCAGGGCGTCGGCGACATTGATGACCTGCCCAGCGTGGCCGAACTTGTAGCCCGCCTGGATGCCGAGTACCGCGCAGCGCGCCAGCGCTTCACCCCACTCGAACACTAAGCACCTCCCTGGCGGCTGAACTCAAGCAGCCGCCAGGAACTAGGCCACCTTTCTCCTGTTGCGCACTTGTCGCCCAGGGCTGCGGCCCATTAGGCTGTGCGCTCAACTCTTTCCTGCCGACAGGGATGCCCGCATGTCACAAGCCCGTTTCAAGATCGTTTTCAGCGGCGAATTGATGCCCGCTGCGCAACTGGACGAGGTCAAAGCCAACCTGGCGCGCCTGTTCAAAAGCGACAGCGCCAAGATCGAAAGCCTGTTCTCCGGCACGCCGGTAGCCCTCAAGCGCGACCTGGGCGAAGACGAGGCGGAAAAATACCTCGCCGCCCTGCAGCGCGCCGGTGCCAAGGTGAATAAGGAGGCCGACCTGGGCGCCAGCCTGAGCCTGGTGGAAACCGAAGATCACAATCCGCCCGCTGCCGCCACCGCGACTGCGACCGCTGACAGCAACCGTATGAGCTGCCCGAAGTGCGGCCACGAGCAAGACAAAGCAGCCGAATGCACAGCCTGCGGCATCATTATCGACAAATACCTAGCACGTCAGGCCGAACTGGCCGCCAGTGCGCCGACGATTACCGTCACCAGCGCTGCCAGTGACGTAACTGCTCCAGCCACACCCTACGCACCGCCCACCGCCAACGTGGCCGAAGCACTGCCGGACTACGCCGACCTGCGCCCGTTTGGCGTCGAAGGCCGCATCGGCCGCCTGCGTTACCTGGCCTGGAGCATAAGCCTGATGGCCGCTGCCATGGCGGTGTTCGGCGTGGTCGCCATCGGTTTCCAGATGTCGGAAGTGTTCGGCGCGATCCTCGGCGTGCTGGCCCTGGTGGCTATGGCGGTGGTCAGCGTACAAATTGGCGTGCAACGCCTGCACGACATCGGCTGGTCCGGCTGGCTGTTGCTGGTCAACCTGGTGCCGGTGGTCGGCAGCGTGTTCTCCATCATCATGCTGGTAGTGCCTGGCAGCACCGCGGCCAACCGCTTCGGCCCACCACCACCGCCCAACAGCACCGCGGTCAAGGTTCTGTCCGCCCTGTGGCTGCTGGTACCGGTGGTGTTCGGCATCCTCGCCGCCATCGCCATTCCGGCCTATCAGGACTACACCGAGCGCGCCCAGTCCGCACTGGAAAGCAGCTACGATGAGGCCGACAGCGCCGAGGCCGCAGAGGCTTACGCGCCGCTCAGCGAAGACGAGTAAATCCCCCGCTGCAGCGGCCCGTCGGCCGCTGCCTCACGGAGTCACCCATGCCCCGTTATGCCCTGATTACCGGCGCCTCCAGCGGGATTGGCCTGGCCATTGCCGAAGCCCTGGCCCGCCGTGGCCGCAACCTGATTCTGGTGGCTCGCCAGCGCGACGCCCTGGAAAGCATCGCCTACGAGCTGACCCAGCGCTTCGGCGTCGAGGTGCTGTTTAGCTCCTGTGACCTTAGCGAGCCGCTGCAGGTATCTGGCCTGCTGCAAGAGCTGGAGCTGGCGGACCAGCAGATTGATCTGCTGGTCAACAACGCCGGCTTCGGCACCGCCGGCGCCTTTCTCCAGCAGGAGTGGAGCCGCGAGCAACAACTGGTTGAGGTCAACATTTTGGCCCTCACCCGCCTCTGTCACGCCCTTGGCCAGCGCATGGTGCAACAGGGCGGCGGACAGATTCTCAACGTCGCCTCGGTCGCAGCCTTTCAGTCAGGGCCGTGGATGAGCAACTACTTCGCCAGCAAGGCGTACGTGCTGAGCCTGTCGGAAGGTCTGCGCGAAGAGCTGAAAGGCTTTGGCGTGAAAGTCTCGGTGCTCTGCCCTGGGCCGACGCGCAGCGCGTTCTTTCGCAATGCACAGATGAAATCCGCCAAGCTGGAACGCAGCTCGCTGATGATGTCCTGCGAGGAAGTCGCGCTGCTCGCCGTCAGAGGTCTGGACAAGAACCGCGCGATCATCACCCCCGGCTGGCGCAACAAGCTGATGGCCGGCTGGCCACGCCTGGCTCCACGCGCACTGGTGCGTTACCTGGTGGGCAAGGTCAATCGCTCCAGTTCAGGACGAAAGGCCGACTAGCTAAACACTCGCCCCTCAGACCGATTGAACCTGTAGGAGCCAGCTTGCTGGTGATCTCTGTTGCGCCACAGCATCGCCAGCAAGCTGGCTCCTACCGGGGATCCTCGCGCGCCTTAATCAGCACTCACCGTCCGCCCATCCGCCCAGGCCCGCAGCCGGGCCAGATCCTCGGCCATGACCACCGATAACGGCGAACTGCTGTGGATCATCTGCAACAGCAACGCCTGATCGACACTCTGCTGCCGCGCCTGCGCGGCATACAGCGCGCTGACCACCGCCTGCTCGATCTCCGCCCCGGCAAAGCCCTCACAGGCCGCCGCCAATGCCGGCAGATCAAACTGCGCAGGCTCCAGCTCACGGCGCTGTAGGTGGATCGCGAAAATCTCGGCCCGCACCTCGGCATCCGGCAGGTCGACAAAGAACAGCTCGTCGAAACGCCCCTTACGCACCAGCTCCGGCGGCAGACGGTCGATGGCATTGGCCGTAGCCACAAGAAACACCGGAGCCTTGCGCTCGGCCATCCAGGTCAGCAAAGTGCCCAGTACCCGCTGACTGACCCCGCCATCCTGATCGCCGCTGGCCAGACCCTTCTCGATCTCATCCATCCACAGCACGCAGGGCGCCATGCGCTCCGCCAACTGCAAGGCCTCGCGCAGGTTGCGCTCGGTTTCGCCGAAGAACTTGTTGTACAGGCAGGCAAAATCCAGGCGCAGCAGCGGCAGGCCCCACAGCCCGGCCACCGCCTTGGCCGCCAGGCTTTTGCCGCCGCCTTGCACACCCACCAGCATCACCCCCTTGGGCAGGTCTTCGGCCTTGGCGGCGAGAAACACCGGTTCGCGTTCACCCAGCCAGCGCTTGAACGTGCGCAGACCGCCGACCTCGGCGAAGCGCGCGGTGTCGTATTCGAAGCTCAGCACGCCTTCCAGATCCAGCAGCTGGAACTTGCTCTTGTTCAGCTCCGGCAGGTCATCCTGAGTAATTGCGCCGTCGTCGCAGATCACCCGCCGCGCCAGGGCTCGGGCTTCAGCGTGGCTCATGCCGCGCAGGTTTTTCACCACCTGCTGCAAGGTGCGGTTGTCGGTGCGCACCCGCGCGCCGCGATTGCCCTCGCTCCAGCGCGTGGCCTCATCGCGAACGATGGCCAGCAGCTCCTCTTCCGACGGCAGCGCCAGGGCAAATCGCGCCGCATAACGCTGCACTTCCACCGGCAATTTGAGGGCGTGGGAAACCAGCACCAGGGTCGGCTTATGGGCGCCTTCGGCCAGGGCGATTTCCTTGAGCAGGCGCACCAGCTTGGGGTTATCGACCAGGAACGGATGCAGGTCGCAGAGCACATACAGATTGGGCTGCGGGTCGTGCTTGATCAGCTTCAGCGCGGCCTCCGGCTCCAGGCTGGCGCTTTCTTCACTCACGTCGGCGGCAAAGCCAAGACGCTGCAAACCTTCAGTCACCGCCCAGGTGTACAGCCCCAGGCCACGCTTGACCGCCAGGCTGGTGAGGGTCTCCAGCACCCGCCGCTCGTCCCAGGACTCAATCACTACCAGCTTGACCTTGGAGTCCAGCACCAGCCCCAGGTCATGAATATCGTTTATCACTGCTGCTCCTTGTGCGTATCGGCGCCACTGGTCGCCCCCGGTGTGCATGGTTACACTCTGCGGCTCAAATCATCAGCCGGGGGACTGTCCATGGACTGTCTGTTCTGCAAGATCGTCGCCGGGGACATCCCCGCGCGCAAGCTTTATGAAGATGATCAGGTCGTGGCCTTCCACGACATCAGCCCGGCCGCGCCGGTGCACTTTCTGGTGATCCCGAAAAAACACATCAGCACCCTCAACGACCTTGGCGAAGACGACAAAGCCCTGGCCGGCCATATCCTCTTCACTGCCCAGCGCCTGGCCGTTGAGCAAGGCTGCGAAGAAGGCTTCCGGGTGGTGATGAACTGCAACCCGCAAGGCGGGCAGACCGTCTATCACATCCACATGCACGTCCTTGGCCAACGCCAGATGCAGTGGCCGCCAGGCTGATGCGTGTTCTGCTCCTCGCTCTAACCCTGCTGCTGCCCCTGCCAGCCCTCGCCAACGAGGCTGGCAGGGTGTTTCGCGACCCGTTGCACAATGGCCAACAAGGCCCCGAACTGGTGGTCCTGCCCACCGGCCGTTTTCTCCTGGGTGATAGCCTGGGCCGCGGCAACGACAACGAACGCCCGCCACGCCCGGTCGAGATCAGCCAGCCCATCGCTATGGGCCGCTTCGAAGTCACCTTCGCCGACTGGCAGCTGTATGCCGATGCCACCGGCAAGGCCATGCCCGACAACGAGGGCTGGGCCATGTCGGCGCAACGCCCGGTGATTCATGTCAGCTACTTTGCCGCCCAGGGTTATTGCCAATGGCTGAGCAAAGTCAGCGGCCAGACCTATCGCCTGCCCAGCGAAGCCGAATGGGAATATGCCGCCCGCGCAGGCAGCCAGAGTTATTACTGGTGGGGCGAGCAGCTCGACAGCAGTGAAGAGCAACCGCGCGCCCACTGCCGCGGCTGCGGTACGCCGCGCAGCCTGGAGTACAAAACCAGCCTGGTCGGGCAGTTCGCGGCCAATGCCTTCGGCCTGTACGACACCGCTGGCAATGTCTGGGAATGGACCGCCTCGGCCTTCGTCGCACCCTATGACGGCCACGAACAGCGCCGCGCCGGCCTGCTCGACAACAGCCCTAGGGCGATACGCGGCGGCGGCTGGAACAGTGGCCCGGTGTACCTGCGCAGCAGCCTGCGCGACCTCAAACAGCCCCATATCAAAGACTACGCCCTGGGCTTTCGGGTGCTACGCGAGCTGCCCCAATCTGATCCGGATCAAGACCGCCACGCCAGCTTGGAGTAGACTCGCAGGCGTATTCCACCTGCATGCCGCCCGGAGCGCCCATGGCCAGCGAACGTCATTACTCACCCATTGACCGCCTGTTACTGCAAGCCGATGCGGCCATGCGCACCCTGCTGCCCTTCAGCGGCCAGCCCTATCGCCCGTCGCCGGCGATCGTCCAGCCCGAGGCCCAGTTCGACCCGGAGACCACGCGTCATGTGGCCGGCCTGATGCGCATCAACCACACCGGCGAGGTGTGCGCCCAGGCGCTGTACCAGGGCCAGGCGCTGACCGCCAAACTGCCCGAGGTGCGCAGCGCAATGGAGCATGCCGCCGAGGAAGAAATCGACCACCTGGCCTGGTGCGAACAACGCATCCGCCAACTCGGCAGCCACCCCAGCGTGCTCAACCCGCTGTTCTACGGTTTGTCGTTTGGCGTCGGCGCAGTGGCCGGACTGATCAGCGATCGGGTCAGCCTGGGCTTTGTTGCTGCCACCGAAGATCAAGTGTGCAAGCACCTCGACGACCATCTCAGCCAATTGCCGGCTGAAGACGAAAAATCCCGCGCCATCCTTGAGCAGATGCGCAGCGATGAAGAGCAACACGCCAACAGCGCCCTGGCCGCCGGCGGCCTGCGTTTCCCGGCACCGATCAAGTTCGGCATGAGCCTGCTGGCCAAGGTCATGACCAAGAGCACCTACCGGGTCTGACGCCGTAACCTACAGGTAATAAAAAAGGGGCGCTCATCGGCGCCCCTTTTTTATTACCTGCGTAACGCTCAACCCAACTCGACGATCTCGTAGTCGTGGCTGATCTCGACGCCGGCACGCCCGAGCATGATCGACGCCGAGCAGTACTTCTCCGCCGACAGCTCCACCGCGCGTTTGACCTGGGCTTCTTTCAGGCCGCGGCCCTTGACCACGAAATGCAGGTGGATCTTGGTGAACACCTTGGGGTCTTCATTGGCGCGCTCAGCCTCAACAAAGGCTTCGCAGCTCTCCACCGCCTGGCGGGATTTCTTCAGGATGCTGACCACATCGAAGTTGCTGCAGCCGCCCAGGCCGATCAGCAACATCTCCATCGGCCGCACGCCCAGGTTACGTCCACCGGCCTCGGGTGGACCGTCCATGACCACGGCATGGCCACTGCCAGATTCGCCGACAAACAGGGCTTCGCCTGCCCACTGGATACGTGCTTTCATCGCCAGGTGTCCACTGCAAAAAGGGCCGCAAGCTTAGCACAGGGCCCTGGCGAGCCGGCAAACCGCAGCGCGTAGACCACTTGACGGCCGCCAGGTGTTAGCCAAGTCGCAAAATCCACTAACAGGCCTACGGGTGTCTGTTAAGCTGGCGTCGGATAAATGGCACACTGGCTACTTATACTAATAAGAAAATTTTTGCTAAACAGAGACTTACCTCTTTTCTCCCGGGGCTCGCATGGTTGCTATCACTCTTACTCCCAAGATAAAAAATCTCGACAAGTTGCTTGCCCATTGCCACCGCCGTCGCTACACCGCCAAGAGCACCATCATCTACGCCGGTGACCGCTGCGAAACCCTGTTCTTCATCGTCAAAGGCTCGGTCACCATCCTGATCGAAGACGACGACGGCCGGGAAATGATCATCGCCTACCTCAACTCCGGCGACTTCTTCGGTGAAATGGGCCTGTTCGAGAAAGAAGGCGTGGAGAAAGAGCGCAGCGCCTGGGTGCGCGCCAAGACCGAATGCGAAGTGGCCGAGCTGAGCTACGCCAAGTTCCGCGAACTGACCCTGCAAGACCCGGACATCCTCTTCGCCCTCGGCAGCCAGATGGCCGAGCGCCTGCGCAATACCACACGCAAGGTCGGCGACCTGGCCTTCCTCGACGTCACCGGCCGCGTGGCCCGCACCCTGCTGGACCTGTGCAAGCAGCCGGATGCCATGACCCACCCCGATGGTATGCAGATCAAGATCACCCGCCAGGAAATCGGTCGCATTGTCGGCTGCTCCCGCGAGATGGTTGGCCGCGTGCTCAAGGCTCTGGAGGAACAGGGCCTGGTCAACGTCAAAGGCAAAACCATGGTGGTGTTCGGCACCCGCTGAAATCGACCATAAAAAAACCGGCCTAGGCCGGTTTTTTTATCTCTGCAGCAATCAGTCCGGATCGGCACCCAGCACCAGCGGCGCGGCATCAGGGAAGAACAGCCGCTGCAACTCGACGCCCGGCTCGGCCGCACGCATAAACGCCTCGCCGACCAGGAAGGCATGCACCTCGCTGATCTGCATCAGCTCGACATCGGCGCGGTTGATGATGCCGCTCTCGGTCACCAGCAGACGGTCCCGCGGAATCCGCGGCAGCAGATCCAGCGTGGTGTCCAGGCTTACCTCGAAGGTGTGCAGGTTGCGATTGTTGATCCCCACCAGCGGCGTATACAGGGTCTTCAGGGCGCGCTCAAGCTCAGCGCCGTCGTGCACTTCGACCAGTACATCGAGGTTGAAGTCCTTGGCCACGCTGGCCAGCTCAGCCATCTGCCCATCCTCCAGGGCCGAGACGATCAGCAGCACGCAGTCGGCGCCGAGGGCACGGGCTTCGACGATCTGATAAGGATCGACCATGAAGTCCTTGCGAATCACCGGCAGGCTGCAAGCCGCGCGCGCCTGTTGCAGATAGGCATCGGCGCCCTGAAAGAAGTCCACATCGGTGAGCACCGACAAGCAGGTGGCGCCGCCCTTGGCGTAGCTGACCGCGATCGCCGCAGGATCGAAGTCCTCACGAATTACGCCCTTGCTCGGCGAGGCCTTCTTGATCTCGGCAATCACTGCCGCTTCCTTGCGTGCGACCCGCTCCAGCATAGCCTTGGCAAAGCCACGCGGGGCATCGGCCGCGCGCGCCAGGCGCTCCAGCTCGGCCAGGCTGACCCGCGCACTGCGCTCGGCCACTTCCACATATTTGCGGGCGATGATGTTTTCCAGAATGGTCGGCAGGCTCACGCTTGATTCTCCTCACGGAATACCGCGGTAAAGGACGCCAGCTCGTCCATTTTTTCCCGCGCCAGGCCAGTATGCAGCGCGTCATGGGCCAGGCGTACACCCTCAACCAAACTGGTGGCCAGGTCGGCGGCATACAGCGCCGCGCCGGCATTTAGCACGATCAGGTCACCGGCCTTCTTGCCGGCTTCGGTTTTGCGCCGCCCCAGGGCATCGCGAATCAGTTCCAGCGACGCTTGCGGACCGTCCACTTCCAGGCCCATCAGGGTCTGGCTGTGCAGGCCGAAGTCCTCGGGGCTGACTTCATACTCGCTGATCACGCCATCCTTCAGCTCGGCCACATGGGTCGGCGCGGCCAGGCTGAATTCGTCCAGGCCATCACGGGAATGCACCACCAGGATGTGTTCGCTGCCCAGGCGTTTGAGCACCTCGGCCAACGGTCGGCACAACGCCTGGCTAAACACGCCAACCACTTGATGGCGCACGCCAGCCGGATTGGTCAGTGGGCCGAGCATGTTGAAGATGGTGCGCAAACCCAGCTCGCGGCGCGGGCCAGCAGCGTGTTTCATGGCCTTGTGGTGCACCTGGGCGAACATAAAGCCGACACCGACAGTGTCGATGCAGCGCCCCACCTGCACCGGAGTCAATTCCAGGTAGATGCCGGCGGCTTCGAGCAAATCGGCGCTGCCGCTTTTCCCGGACACCGCGCGGTTGCCGTGCTTGGCCACCTTGCCGCCCGCCGCTGCAACCACAAAGGCCGCCGCGGTGGAGACGTTGAAGATATTCGCACCATCGCCGCCGGTGCCGACCACGTCGACCACATGCTTGAGGCTCGGCAACTCGACCTGGCTGGCCAGCTCACGCATCACCGACACGGCGCCGACGATCTCGTCGATGGTCTCGCTCTTCATGCGCATGCCCATCAGAAAGGCGCCGATCTGCGCCTCGCTGCACTGGCCAGTCATGATTTCGCGCATCACGTCCTGCATTTCCTCGGTGGACAGGTCGAGCTGGGCCACCACCCGATTGAGGGCTTCTTTGATATTCATGCCCGCACGCCTCCAGTCTGCTTGAGGAAGTTGGCGAACAGCTCATGGCCCTGCTCGGTCAGGATCGACTCGGGGTGGAACTGCACGCCTTCGATATTCAGGGTCTTATGGCGCAGGCCCATGATCTCGTCGACCGAGCCGTCATCCAGCTGGGTCCAGGCGGTAATCTCCAGGCACTCCGGCAGGGTTTCGCGCTTGACCACCAGGGAGTGGTAGCGGGTCACGGTCAACGGGTTGTTCAGGCCGGCAAACACGCCGGTGTCGTGATGGAACACCGGGCTGGTCTTGCCGTGCATCACCTGGCACGCACGCACCACGTCACCGCCAAAGGCCTGGCCAATGCTCTGATGGCCCAGGCACACGCCAAGAATTGGCAACTTGCCGGCAAAGTGCGCGATCACCGCCAGCGACACGCCGGCTTCGGTCGGCGTGCAAGGGCCGGGGGAAACCACGATGCGCTCGGGATTCAGCGCCTCGATCTCGGCCACGGTCAGTTCGTCATTGCGGATGACGTTAACGTCGGCGCCCAGCTCGGCCAGGTACTGCACGACGTTGTAGGTGAAGGAGTCGTAGTTATCGATCATCAAAAGCATATCAGCGCTAACCATTTGATTTTATTGAAAATAGTATTCAGCAAAAAATAGATACACCCCCTTTTATACCCCCGAACGATGTCGGTGAGCAGGAAGTACGGGCGCACGCTGAAAGGACTAACATTCTGGACGCTTTCACCCAGCAGTTAAACCCCCACGACAGCCATCAGCCCAAGCACTTACCAGCAGGACGTGCAGTGCGACTGAATGCACGTCACAACCACTCATAGAACACCGCCTTACTCTCGCCCCAGCCAGCTCCCTCAGTCCGCAAACAGGCCAAATTAGGTCGCGGAGCTCAACCAGCAAAGGGAAGCCTGGCGGGAGCTCCGCACAGCTGAAAAGGCGATGTACAAATTTGGCATGCCGCTTTCACCATGCGTTTAATTGCGGATAATTACGCGAACTATGCATTTATTTAAGCGATTTATACTTATTAGTTGCGCGACTTTTAACCCTACAAAACATCATCAAAGCCTTTAAATTCAAGGCTTACATCAATGAAATCAACCTCTATTGTAGATTTTCTCAGACCTATATCACCTCTATGGATGCTCACAGTGTGCAGAGCCTGAACGCCCCCACCCTCCCCAGCACCCATTCCCGTACTGGCTAACCTACTTCCAGTATCCACGTCGTACAAATCATGCCCAACAGCCCAGCACCAACCTGCCTCTTCGAGCGCGGGCTTGTTGGCATGCCTGGAGAAAATCGAATGAACCTGTCATGCCCATCGTGTGAGTCGAACGACATCATTAGCCGCAACATTGCCAAAAACACCGGCACGGTAGTCGGAGGTATCGGCGGAGCAGTTACCGGTGCCGCCAGCGCGCTTTCCGGCGCCCGCATTGGAAGTGCCGTTGGCGCTCTCGGCGGACCTGCTGGTATCGCCCTGGGTGGGATAGCCGGCGCACTGTTTGGCGGACTGCTTGGCGCAGCCACTGGCAGCGTTGCCGGCGCAAAGATCGGTGAGCGTATTGATGAGCACGTACTGCAAAACTATCAGTGCTTTGCCTGCGGTCACCAGTTCTCTACTTGTGATGACTAATCCGTAGACATCCGCCTCACCCTCTCAAATCGATACACCCCCTCAAACCCCATCAGGAACGCCTGCGCCGAGCGCAGCGCTTATGCCTGCCTGACCGAAAAGGAATTGACCCCATGGCTCATCAGATCGAACAAATGGCTTACGTCGGCGCAGCGCCTTGGCACGGCCTCGGCAATAACCTATCGCCCAAGCAACCGCTGGAAGTCTGGCAACGCGAAGCCGGTATGGACTGGCAAATTCAGGAATCGCCCGTGCACTTCAAGGCTGACACCATCGGCGTGCTCGGCACCATCCACTCCTTTCCAGAACAGAAGGTGCTCTATCGCTCTGACACTAAAGCTGCACTGTCCGTGGTCTCGCAGCGCTACCAAGTCGTACAGCCCCGCGAGGTATTGGAGTTTTATCGGGACCTCACCGAGGTTTCCGGCTACGAGTTGGAAACCGCAGGAGTGCTCAAAGAGGGTCGCAAATTCTGGGCATTGGCTCGCACTGGCCAATCAGCTGAGTTCAAGGGCAGTGATCAGGTCAATGGCTACCTGCTACTGGCCACGTCCTGCGACGGCACGCTGGCTACCACAGCTACACCGACAACGGTTCGGGTGGTCTGCAACAACACCCTGACCATTGCGCTGGATGGCACAGCCCATGCGATCAAAGTGCCGCACAACACTCGCTTCGATCCGCAAGCAGTGAAGAAGCAACTCGGCATTGCCGTCTCGCAATGGGATGAATTTATGTACCGCATGCGCTGCCTGGCCGAGCGCAAAGTGCAGTGGCATGAAGCCATGGGTTTCTTTATTGCGTACTGTGCGATGTGCAGCCCAATAGTGCCATGCCACAAGTTCTGCCGAATGAACGTGCGCTGCGCAAAGTGCAGAGTCTGTATGAAGGCCAAGGCAAAGGCGCCACCCTGGAGTCAGCCAACGGCACGGCCTGGGGTTTGCTAAATGCCGTCACCGAATACGTCGATCACGAACGCCGTGCCCGCAGCACGGAATACCGCCTGGACTCGGCTTGGTTCGGCCAAGGTGCAGTGATCAAACAACGCGCACTGGATGCGGCACTGAAGCTTGCTGCCTAACCCCCTAATCTCAACTCCCCAAACGTCTGGTCAGCATCCGCTGGCTGGGCGTTTTTTTATGCCTATAGGAAACCATCATGGAACGCCAAGCACTGCCCTGCTCCACCGTTTCCAAATCACGGCCCGCCCTTCGCCTAGTTGGCACCAAAGCACTTCCTCGTGAGGACTGGCTGGCCGTGCGTAAAGGTGGCATCGGTAGCTCGGATGCTGCCGCTGCCGTTGGACTTAACCCGTACAAGTCTCAGCTCGAACTGTGGCTGGAGAAAACCGGCCGTGATGGCTCGCTGCCGAAACTCGACCCGCATGACGAGGAAAGCCCGGCCTACTGGGGCAACATCCTTGAGCCCATTGTCGCGGCGCACTACACCAAGCGCAGTGGCAACCGTGTCCGGCGTATCAATGCTGTGCTCCAACATCCCAATCCCGATCTGCCATGGATGCTGGCCAACATCGACCGCGAAGTAATAGGCGCTACCGATGTGCAGATTTTGGAGTGTAAAACTGCCGGCATAAACGGCGCGCGCCTCTGGAAAGAGGGCGTGCCGGAGTACGTGCAGTTACAGGTCATGCACCAGTTGGCCGTAACCGGCAAAAAGGCTGCTGATGTGGCCGTGTTACTGGGTGGCCAACATCTGGAAATCCATCGCATTGAGCGGGACGAACAGATGATTACTCGCCTGATCGAGCTGGAGCGTAAGTTCTGGGAATACGTGGTCAATGACACCCCACCACCGGCCGATGGCACGGACTCAGCTTATACCGCCCTGCGCTGCCTCTACCCCGAAGACAGCGGCCAGACCCTGGATTTCAGCAAAGAACCGGCGCTCTCGATTGCGTATGTCGAGCTCAAGGCCGTTCGCCAGAACATTGCCACGCAAGAAAAACGCGAGGCGCAGCTCAAGCAAACCCTACAGCAGGCCATGGCTGATGCGACCCGCGCCGAGTTCTCCCACGGTTACGTCACTTGGAAGAAAGCCAAGGACAGCACCGCGCTGGATGTAGCCACGATGCTGAAGGAGAAACCTTACCTGCAAGCCCGTTACAGCATGATCAAGGAAGGCAGTCGACGCTTTCTGATTGCCTAACCCCACTCAACCAACAAAGCCACCGAGGCAGCGCTAACTGCTTCGGTGGCTTTTTCATTTCCAGCTTTAGGAGAACCACCATGCTCAAAGGCCTGGCCATCACCCCGCCCGTATTGGGCAGAATTTCCATTGGTAAAGTCATCGAGAGAAACGGTAAGCGACTGCCGGAAAAAGATGATCAGTTCACCATCACCTCACAGGTGCAAGGTCGTGACGGCTGGCTACTGCATCCGCTGAATGACGAACTACGCAAAGCCCCAGAAGAGAAGCTACGCAGTATTCCGATACGCTTGCTGTTCAACGAGCCAGACTTGAATTTCAGAGCCGAGTACAGCTTGTTCGACCGTATGACCGGCCGCCCACTCTGTGTCGGTAACGGCGAGACCTGTAAGCGTCAGTGCGACGACGGTATCAAGTCACTGCCCTGCCCCTCACCCGATGGCTGCCTTCTGGCTAAAGGCAATGCCTGCAAGCCCTATGGACGTCTGAACGTGGCCATTGGTGACGATGACCCGCTGGGTAGCTTTGTGTTTCGCACCACCGGCTTTAATAGCATTCGCACCCTGACAGCACGCCTGCAGTACCTACAAGCCATATCAGGGAATCGCTTATCTTGCTTGCCCCTGGAGCTTCGCCTGCGTGGCAAGTCGACCCGTCAGAGTCATGGGACACCGATTTTCTATGCCGACATCACAGTGCGCAGCGGCGTGAGTATGGAAGAGGCCCTATTGGCCGCCAAGCAACTGAACGAATCCCGCCAGTCCGCTGGATTTGATCAGGCAGCGCTGGATACGGCTGCTCGGCTAGGTCTCGGTAATGGCTGTTTCGAAGACACCGAGGAGGACAGCGGCGCTATTGTCGAAGAGTTCTTCTCCGTAACGGACATGGAGTCCACTAACAGTTTGGCGCCCGCCTCCAGCACACCACCTAAGCCAACACTGACAGAAAAGCTGGAGTTGCTGGCTACTGACACCCAAATCTCCTGACTATCAACTCATCTCGGAATGGACTACCTACTGGTAGTCCATTCTCGACTCAAGATGTGGGCATCAACACGGCATCGCTTTGATATTTTTTTTGCTGCTTAGGCGAATAACCATACAGGCCTTGGCTGCTTGTGTTCGCGCCAAACATGACCCTGGTGTGCTATCAACGCGTTGCTGGTCGCCTCATTGAAGATCACAGCGGCTGCAACGGACCTGCACAACTGGGGGCTAATGAAGGCGGCGACAAAAAATCTGAGTCGAGGCACGGACTGACGTCTCTCGCCCTGGCAAGTGACTCTGTCACTGCCCGCTCAGCTAACTCCCCACTGATGGCATAGCCAAATCAGGCCGCATCTAGCGCTCGACAGATCACCGTAGGTCAAGCCACGCTGCCATTTTCTAGATATGAAAAACTGGTTTTAGTATTATTAGCAATATCAAATGCATTTAGCATAACCAAAACACCGCCATGCAATTGAGCACACCGATAAATCCTTATTTGTACGGGGACTGATATGAAGACTTAATTTATCAGGACTCACCATGCACCTTTCACCCATAAACATCAGCACACAGCCTCTCTCCCAAGCACGTATCACCATCCTCATTGAAGAGTTCGTGCAAGCCATCGAGCACTCCTCGGAGCCTGCCTTCTACGTCACGCTATCAAGCTCCAAGCATGAGCAAGTAGTTAACTCATCCCTATCTAGGTGGCTCAATGGCATCGATCAACTCCTTAGCGTCTACGCCGACTACTACGTCTTCAGCGAACACTTAGAGGTCTTCTGGAAGGCATGCAGACAGATCGGCCTTGGCTACGGCCCTACAGGACTGGCTTGTCTCGATGCCGATGGTAATCCGTACCTGAGCTTTGCCCAGTCAATGAACGCTCTCATCGATAGGATTCGACAGCTGACTCACGAGACAGGTTTCAAACGCAAAGAGCATGACCGCAGATACCAAGCCAACCAGAAACGCACGACCCTGGAGCACTACGTCCGCGCCATCCTGAACCAATACTCACGCACCGTGGTGGTCCGCGTGGACCTGCATTACCGCGACGAGTTTGCCCACCTGATTCGGATAGACGACCTGGTCTCAGATCTAAAGACGCTGATCAGGGCTAAAGAGCGCAATGAAATCTTCAAGCATGAGATCGGCTACGCTTGGTCGATTGAGCAAGGCGAAGACCGAGGCTTTCACATCCACTGTGCGTTCTTTTTCAATAGCTCACACGTCTACAGTGACTGGCATAAAGCCCAAACCATCGGCGAGCTCTGGGTACAGATCACCGCAGGCCGTGGTTATACCCACAACTGCAACGCCAACAAGAAAAAATATGTCCGCGTAGGCGTCGGCACCATCAAACGCGATGATGAACAAGCCTGCGACAACGTCGTAAGCACCCTGCTGTACCTGACCAAAGACAACCAGTACCTTCGAATCAAGCCACCTAGAATGCGCTGCTTCGGTACGGGCACACACCCAAAGGCCAAACTCATTACCGATCGAACACGCCTGGCTGGCGGCAACGCAAATAGCTGCGGCACTGTTTGATAACTCGCCCAGGGTGAGAAATCGAAAAATGAACAGGACGTTCAAGTTAGAAGAGCGGTCTCAGATGACGCCATTTTTCACGTCACCCGTTGTTCATCCCCCCGCCCTGCTAGCCGTCTCCAGGCGGGGGATTTTCCTCTACTGCGACCATCTATAGGCTAACCGCGCTACAGCTGTATGACGAATAAAGTAAGCCGTAGGCACTTAAGCTTCAGGCGTTTTCCCTTCAACGCACCACTGCTCCCACTCCGATATTTGGTCGCTGGTTATGGCAGCCTCATCGCCAACTTCTTTCCGGTATGCTGACATCCATGAGTCGTAACAGCCTTCTTTGCTGGCGCTTACAGATTGAGGCTCGACTTTCACACCACTTTTATAAGTTGTCGTCTTAACAAGATCACCTGAACTGTGATCATACTCTTCAACATCGCCTTCTAATTTGTCGTCAACAAGAGTAGCCTTCCATACAAGCTTCTGAGTCTCATCGCTAAAAGTCTCTGCCACGCCATTCAACACGCCGCCAACCCAAATTGTACTAGAGACAAGCTTATTACTCTTTAATCCGTACGCCTTAAGTTCACCGTTCAACTTACCGCCTGTGAACTCCGCCTCAGCCAGCATTGATTTAGTCTTATCTTTCAAGCTATAAAAAACAACTCCGCCGTCAATGTTCCCATCGACATAATCCACATCCATAACCCCCAAACGCCCTGAAGTAGTAAAGCACTGGGCCTGGCCACTAAGATACCCCTCTTTCACCAAGGCATCACACATAATGGCCGAGGAAGATGAGTTACCCATCAAAGAAGCAATGGAGCCAACCATAAACAACTGTGAGAGTGACTGATCATTTGTAACGCGAGTTACAAACTGCAACATGCCCGAAAGGTCTTTCGTTGGTATAGAATTTAGCGGGATATTAGTTACACTCCCAGTAAATGGCTTATTCTCGCCCTGGCTATATATCAAACCATTCGACATTTCCGCATTTCTGAAGTCTAAAAGTTCATCCCCGCAACCCGTCAGCGCTGCTGAAATCAATAAAGCCTGAATTCATAGAATAAGTGCAACGTTTGAAACGATAGGCAGAGAGTCAGCCACCGGTAGAATCCAGGCTCT
>JAIERF010000027.1 GCA_019747075.1 Pseudomonadaceae bacterium | reverse complement strand
CAACCGATGGCGCAGTGTAACAAGCGGTTGCTTGGCCGCAACCTGTTGTTTAGGTGAAAAAACCTGCGCCATACTGAGGGCTGTTTTGGACAGGAGTGTGACCATGACCCGCTATGAGATTGCCTTTTCCGGCCAGTTGGTAGAAGGCGCGCCCTTGGCGTCGGTGCAGGCCAACCTGGCCCGATTGTTTCAGGCCGACGCGCAGCGGATTGCCCAGCTGTTTTCCGGGCGGCGGGTGGTGATCAAGAACAATCTGGATGAGGCGGGAGCGGAGAAATATCGCCTGACCCTTGAGCGTGCCGGTGCGGTGGTCGAGGTGCTGGCCATACTGGTCGAAGAGGTCGAGCTGACCCCGCCACCTGCTCCAGTCCCGGTGGCCGCAGCATCAACAGTGGCAGCGGTGGCCAGTCCGGCAAGCCCTGGACGCTTGCAGGTCGCGCCACGGGATGAATATATGGCGGCGTTTGTTGACGTCGAAGCGCCGGACTTTGGCATCGCTCCGGTGGGTGTCGATCTGCAGGACGCCAAGCCCGAGGCGCCAGCGCCCGTGGTGGACTTGTCGCAATTCAGCCTGGCCCCCGCCGGCAGCGACATGGGCCAGGCCAAGACCGCGCCAGCGGGGCCGCCCCCAGACACGTCCTACCTCAGTCTGCAGGAGTGAGTGGGCGCTACAGGCTGTGCTGGGTTTTACCGCCCTTCAGGCCAGGTAGCTTGCGCAGCATTTCTTGAATTTCTGCCCGCCCGCGCATGGGCACGGGTCGTTGCGGCTGGCTTTGAGTGGCACGCTGGGGTCGATGAAGTACCAGTGGCCGTCCACTTGGACAAAGGCCGAGCGCTCCTGGTGGGCGTGCTCGCCATCGCTGTCGCGCCAGCGGGCGGTGAAGTTCACCCAGGCGTGGGCTGGCGTGCCGGGAATCTGCTCGGCGCCACTGACCTGCAATCCAAGCCATTGGCTTTGCTGGCTCCAGACGGCTATCGCCGCGCTATCTAGTCCTGCTTGTTGGGCGGGCAGGGTGGTACGCAGCAGATAGTCGATCAAACCGAGCACGTAGGCACTGTAGCGCGAACGCATCAGACGCTCGGCATCAGGTGCGGGAGTGCCGGCATGGTAGCGGCCGCAGCATTGGCTAAGAGGATGTTCACTGCCACATGGGCATAGCGGGTTCATTGGCTTACCACCAGTACTTGCCGAAACGCTCCGGGTTGGCCCAGAACTTCGCATTCAGCCAGTCCGGCACCTGTTTGTACTCGCGCAGATCATAGGTAAACAGTGTCAGCGTCTGCTGTTCGCGCTGGAAGTGCTCGCTGGCTTGCAGGGCCAGGGCGAACAGGTCGGTGGTTTGCCAGTCGCAGGCATTCAGATCAACCAGTACCGCCAGTTTGCTGGCATTCAGATTACGCACGCCGGCCAGCAGCTGCTGGCCCTCACGTTTATCCAGGTGCTCCAGGCAATCGACAAACAAGGCGAGGTCGAAGCGCTGGGCGGCCAGATCGGCCGGTAAGGCCCCAGCGGCAGCCTGCGCATAGGTGCACTGCGGGTGGGCGGCAAGAAACGCCTCGATGGCCGGTAGCTCGCTGGCGCCGACCAGCAGCAGGCTCTGCGGTGCATGCTGGGCCAGCAGTGCGGCCAGCGCCTGCTGCGGAGTACGGGAAGAAAAGCGCACAGTCATCAACAATCCTCGGTCTGGGGCGCAAAGACTAGCGCGGCTGTGGCCGCCGGCCTAGCGTTGGCGCTTTTTAAAAGTCGGGTCTTTACTCCTTTAAGTATCGGAAGTTGACCGATTAACTCAGGAGTTGGCCCTTATGAAAATGCTCAAAACGACTGTTCCTATGCTCTTGGCCGCCACGGTGCTGGGAGGCTGTACCACCTTTCAGGAAGGTAATGTGCCGGTGTGCGCGGTGATTGGCGGCGTGACGGGGGCCGGTCTGGGCGCAATTGAAAGCTCCAGCATGGCCGGTACCGTTGGCTTGGCGGGCGGCGTGATGGCCGCTGCATATTGCTGGGTGCACGGCGATGAAGATGGCGACGGCGTGGTCAACAAGACTGACGATTGCCCAGGCACTCCCAAAGGCACCATGGTCGATGAGGTGGGTTGCCCGGTAGAAGTGGCCGAGGTGGTCGAGGAAGTGGTTGAGGTGGTGGCCGTTGATGAAGAAATTGTGGTGGATAACCTGCACTTTGCCTTCAACTCTGCCGAGCTGACGGCTAGCGATCAGGCGGTGCTGGATAGCGTTGCCAGTCGTCTGAAAGATAAGGCTGCGAATGCCAAGCTGAGCATCACCGGTTTTACCGACAGTGTTGGTGCCGATGCCTACAACCAGAAGTTGTCCGAGCGCCGTGCGGTGTCGGTGGCTAACTATCTGGTGGCCGCAGGTGTCGCTCAGGCCAGTATCGTCGCGGTCGGTGGCGCCGGTGAGGCCCAGCCAGTGGCGGATAACGCGACTGCCGAAGGCCGTGCCATGAACCGTCGGGTAGTGATTTCCGTCGATAATTGAGGTTAGGCACTGCCCCCTTCTGTAGGGCGCGCCTTGTGTGCTGCGGAGGGCGGGTCTTTACTCCTGTGTTACCGGCATCTGCCGGTGACACAGGAGATCACTTCCATGAGAACTCAATTCTCACAGGCAGTCGTACCATTTCTTCTGGTCAGCAGTGTTCTTTCCGGTTGCGCTTCGACCTCCAGTACGGGGGATGCAGCGCTCAACCAAAGGAACTGGCCTATCTGCAGTGCGATTGGAGCCTTGGCCGGTGGCGGCCTGGGTGCAATCGAAAGTTCCGCCTGGGCGGGCGGTGGCGCAGCTATTGGTGCGCTGTTTGGCGGATTGATCTGCTATGCCCAGGATGGCGATGAAGACGCTGATGGCGTGCATGATCGTCGTGATACCTGTCCTGATACCCCTGCCAATACCCAGGTCAACCCGAACGGTTGCCCGTTGCCCAGCTATCCATCAACCCCCGCAGTCGAACCCGTGGTGCAGCCTCAGGATGAGGTGATTGTCCTCAGCGATCTGGGCAAGGTGCTGTTTGCCTTCAACTCAGCAGAGCTGACGGCGGATGCCAAGGAGTTGCTGGCCGGCATCAGTCAACGCTTGGTCGATGGCTCGGTGCTGGAGGTGATGGTCAAGGGACATACCGACAGCGTTGGCTCGGATGCCTACAACGACAAGCTGTCGTTGCGCCGGGCGGAGAGTGTGGCCGCCTATCTGGTCAGTCAGGGGGTAGCCGCCGACAAGGTGAAAACCGCCGGGCTGGGTGAAAGTCAGCCGTTGGCCGACAACGCCACGGATGACGGGCGGGCGCAAAATCGTCGGGTGGAGATTTTCGTCGACCGTTAACGGTGAGTGCATAACGCACAACGGGGGCCTTGGGGCCCCCGCATTTTTTCAACAAGCATTTTCAACGGGCCAGCGGGCGCCGTACGGGCTTATGCTCAGAAGCCTGGGCGAGCCGCGGCGATGGCCGTCAGGGCCAGGCCCAGTAGCAGGTTGTAGCCCACTAACTGGCGAATGCGGCCCAAGGCGATACCCCCGGCTGGCCAGTCCTGGGCGGCAATGGCTTGGCGCAAGGGCGGCAGTTGCAGCAATTGCACTCGCAGAAACAGCGCCAGCATGGCGATGTACAGGCCCATCATGATCTGCACATATTTTGGGGCGCCGGCAAAACCGCCAAAACGCAGGTGCAGCAGGCCGACGCCGCTGACGGGCAGCAGTACGACGGCCAGCCAGACCCAAAGGAAGAACCGACGCAGCACCTCGGCCCATAAGGTCAGCCGGGCCGGCGCCTCCAGGCTGCTAACGGCGGCGGGCCGTAGAATCATCCAGGCGAAGAACATGCCTCCCACCCAGATCAGGGCGGCGAGGGTGTGCAGGGCATAGATCAGTGCGTCGGGTGTCATGGCTAATCTCCAGTCGGCGGTAAGTGAAACGCGCGCTATCATAGACCACTGAAAATTTATCCAGCCTTTTTCCCGTCGCAGATACCCATGCTCAGTACTGAACTCAAGTCCCAGATCCAGGGCGCTTACTCGCGCTTTCTCGAAGCCAAAGGCCTCAAGGCTCGTTATGGCCAGCGCCTGATGATCGCCGAGATTGCCAAGGCGCTGGGCGGCATCAGTACCGATGAGGAGAACCAGCGCAGCGGTGATCCGGCGGTGGTGGCGGTGGAGGCCGGCACGGGCACGGGTAAAACCGTGGCCTACAGCCTGGCCACCATCCCGCTGGCCAAGGCAGCCGGCAAGCGCCTGGTGATTGCCACCGCAACGGTCGCCCTGCAAGAGCAGATCGTGCACAAGGACCTGCCGGACCTGCTGCGTAACAGTGGCCTGAATTTCAGTTTTGCCCTGGCCAAGGGCCGTGGCCGTTATCTGTGCCTGTCCAAGCTGGACATGCTCCTGCAAGAGGGTGAAGCGCAAAGTGCCACGGCTCAGCTGTTTGCCGAGGAAGGCTTCAAGATCGACGTCGATGAGCGCAGCCAGAAGCTGTTCGGGCAGATGGTCGAAAAGCTTGCCGGCAACCGCTGGGACGGCGACCGTGACAGCTGGCCCGAGGCGCTGGAAGACCTCGACTGGACACGTCTGACCACCGATCACAGTCAGTGCACCAACCGCCATTGCCCGAACTTCCAGCAGTGCGCGTTCTACAAAGCCCGCGAAGGCATGAGCAAGGTCGATGTGATCGTCACCAACCACGATATGGTGCTGGCCGACCTGGCCCTGGGTGGCGGCGCAGTCCTGCCCAATCCCCGTGACACCCTGTATGTGTTTGACGAAGGCCATCACCTGCCGGACAAGGCCATCGGCCATTTCGCCCATTACACCCGGCTGCGCGCCACGGCGGACTGGCTGGAGCTGACAGCGAAAAACCTGGCCAAGCTGTTGGCGCAGCATCCGTTGCCGGGCGACCTCGGCCGCCTTATCGAGCAAGTGCCGGAGCTGGCACGGGATATCAAGGCGCAGCAACAATTCATGTTCAGCGCCTGCGAACAACTGGCGGACTTTCGTGCCGGTGAAGATGCTCAGGGCCGCGAGCGCCCGCAGCACCGCTTTGTCGGTGGGGTGGTGCCGGAGCATCTGCTGGAGATGGGCGTCGAGCTGAAAAAAGGCTTTGCCCGCCTCAATGACCTGTTTACCCGTCTGACCGAGCTTCTCAAGCAGGCGATGGATGGTGAGGTCAGCATCGGCATCGCCAGCCATCAGGCTGAAGAGTGGTACCCGCTGTTCGGCAGCCTGCTGGCGCGGGCCCAGGGCAATTGGGAGTTGTGGACCGCCTTCACCAGTGATGATCCCGAGGACAGCCCGCCGATGGCACGCTGGTTGAGCCTGGCCGAGAGCGGTGCGCTGTTTGATATCGAGGTCAATGCCAGCCCGATCCTGGCGGCGGAAACCCTGCGCCGTAACCTGTGGAATGTTGCCTATGGCGCGGTCGTGACCTCGGCAACCCTGACCGCGCTGGGCACGTTCGATCGTTTCCGTATGCGCGCGGGCTTGCCTCGCGTGGCCGTCACGGCTATCGCCCCCAGCCCGTTTCTGCATGCTGATGCCGGCGTGCTGCGGGTGCCGGACCTGCGTGCCGACCCGCGCGATGCCGTGGCGCATACGGCGGCGATCATCCGCGAGTTGCCGACACTGGTGGAAGGCTCGCGCGGCACCCTGGTGCTGTTCTCGTCACGCAAGCAGATGCAGGAGGTCTTCGACGGCCTGGAGCGTGAGTGGCGCAAACGGGTGTTTATCCAGGGCAACCTGTCCAAGCAGGAAACCCTCAACAAGCACAAGGCGCGGGTCGACAGCGGTGAGGCCAGCGTGCTGTTCGGGCTGGCCAGCTTTGCCGAAGGAGTGGATTTGCCGGGCGCCTATTGCGAACACGTGGTGATCGCCAAGATCCCCTTCGCGGTGCCCGATGATCCGGTGGAGGCGGCCCTGGCCGAGTGGATCGAAGCCCGCGGCGGCAATCCCTTTATGGAAATTGCCGTGCCGGATGCGTCGTTGCGCCTGGTGCAGGCCTGCGGGCGCTTGCTGCGTACCGAGGAAGACCGCGGCACCATTACCTTGTTGGACCGGCGGGTGGTGACCCAGCGTTACGGCAAGGCGATCCTCAATGCCTTGCCGCCGTTTCGCCGGATTATCGATTAAGTCTTAGCTGAGCAGCTCGGCAAAGGCTTTGTCGGCTTCCAGGGAGGCGTCCAGGTCAGCGAACAGTTTGTCGCGGTCAATACCTTCAAACAGCGGGCCGTCGAGGGCCTCCTTGGCCTCGTCACTGACGCCGCCATGGGCGCGCACGGTTTCGGCAATGTGCACGGCCTGGGCGCTCAGGCGCGGCAGGGGCATGTCGGCAGGTGCCTGGTTGGGTTTGGCCTGGTAGGCGATGGCGTCTTGCATGACTTTGGGTAGTTGCCAGCGACGGGCCAGTTCGGCGCCCACCTCGGGAAAGCCGAAGCCCAGTTGCAGGGTCTCTAGGGCGACACGCTGGGCGGCGTCGGTTTTGCCGCTGCGATTCAATTGGGCTGCCAGCTCCGGTGCGCCGGTCTGGATCAGCAGTTCGCCGATGTTGTGCATCATTCCGCAGGTAAAGGCCGTCTCCACGGCTTCGCCGCGCTGCTTGGCTAGCAGTCGGCAGATGCCGGCCACCTGAAAGGTATGAATCCAGAACGCCTTGAGATCAAAGCCCGAGTCGGTCTTGAAGGCGCCGGTCACAGCCGAGGCCAGCACCAGGGTGCGCAGGGTGTTGAAACCCAGGCGCATGGCCGCATCTTCGACACTGGTGGCTTCCCTAGCGCCACGAAAACGCGCCGAATTGGCCAGGCGCAGAACCTTTGCCGCGATTACCGGGTCCATAGCGATGTTGCGCGCCACGCTGTCGACGCTGCTATTGGGGTTGTCAAATTGCAGGATCAACTCCTGCGCCACCTTGGGAATACTTGGCAGACTGTGCAGTTGGTTAAACAGCGTGTTGAGTTCCATGCCTTGACCTTTTATTTAGTGTGGGATGGGGAAAACATAGTCAGTGGTACAGGTTTCTGCCGCGAGAATTTTTCTACGCCTATTCGCTGACAGACAAATGTCGTCTGCGTGCCGCACAATGCCGTTATTACCGGGTTGCTTGCAGTTGCAGCGCCCGTTTGTCGAACAGGAGAAAGTCGTAATGCCGTTGTCCTCCCTGCGCCCGTTGGCCGTGTTCTGTGTTGCGGCTGTGTGTGGCGTGTCGACTGTCCAGGCGGCAGCGCCGCAGACGCTCTACAACTTCGTTAAACCCATGGATGTGGTCCAGGTGACCACCCAGGACGCTACGCTGCCGAGCCTGACGGCCGAGGTGGGCGCCGGGGGTGAGATTCTCCGCCGTTTGACCTTCAACCCGGCGCAGCAGCCGAGCCTGCGCCTGACGCCGCAGAGCGGTAGCTGGGACTGGTCCACGGCTGGCGCCATGAGCCTGCGCCTGCAAAACGCCATGGATTGGGCATTGACCCTCGATGTGCAGATCGAAAGCGCCGATGGCAAGGTACTCAGCAGCCGTATCGACCTGCCGGCCGGGCCAGCGCAGACCTTGCTGGTGCCGCTACAGGCGACGTCGCCCCTGGCTCAAGGCATGCGCGCCGGGCCGCCGATGCCCTGGAGTCACGAGGGGCGCAGCGTGCTGCTGGCCAGCACTGTGACCGGCGAGCTGCAGGCCAGCCAGGTGGTGGCGGTGAAGCTGTCGTTGAATCAGCCCAATGCGGCGCAGAGCGTCTTGCTCGGCCGTTTTGGCGTGCAGGACGTGGCGCCGGTGCAGCAGGCGGCCTATGCCGCGATCGTCGATGCCTATGGTCAGTTCAGCCGCGGTCAGTGGCCGGAAAAGATCAGCAGCGATGCCCAGCTCAAAACCGCCGCCAGCAAGGAGCAGGAACAACTCAAGGCCTGGCTGGCACAAGACAGTCAGCGGGACCGCTTCGGTGGTTTGCTGCAGGGCCCGAGTTTCGATGCCAGTGGCTTTTTTCGCAGTGAAAAGCGTGATGGCCGTTGGTATCTGGTCACCCCGGAAGGCCACCCGTTCTATTCCCTGGGGGTGAACACGGTAACGGCCAGCAATAGCCAGACCTACGTCGAGGGCCGTGAATCGATGTTTGCCGCCTTGCCCAAGGAGGGCGAGGCTCTGGCCACGTATTTCGGCACGGCAGACAACCGCAGCGGTACCGGCGCGGCCAAAGGCCGAGGTTTTGATCATGGCCGCTGGTTCGATTTTTATGGCGCCAACCTGGAGCGCAGCTACGGCCCGCAGCCCCCCGAGCGCTGGGTCGGGCAAACCCTCGACCGCTTGCAGGCCTGGGGTTTCAACACCATTGGCAACTGGAGCGAGCCGGCGTTGACCGCCGCTCAGCGCGTGCCCTACAGCCTGCCGCTGTTGATTCGCGGCGACTACGCCACCATCAGCACCGGCCTGGACTGGTGGGGCGGCATGCCCGACCCGTTTGACCCGCGTTTTGCTATGGCCACCGAGCGCGCCGTGGCAATTGCCTCCCGCGACCACCGTGATGACCCTTGGTTGCTTGGCTATTTTGCCGACAACGAACTGGCCTGGGCTGACCAAGGCACCGAGCCCAAGGCGCGTTATGCCCTAGCCTACAACACCCTGCGCTTGACCACCGATGTGCCGGCCAAGCGTGCCTTCCTCAAGCAGCTGCGCGACAAGTACCGAAACCATCAGGGCCTGTCCAAGGCCTGGGGCATCGACTTGCCGGCCTGGGAGCTGATGGAAGACCCGGGCTTCCAGGCACCGCTGCCAAGCGCCGAGTTTCCCGCCATCGAGGCCGATCTGCAGCGCTTCCAGCGCGCCTTTGCCGACAGTTACTTCAAGACCATTGCCGATGCTCTGGATTGGCATGCACCCAATCACTTGCTGCTTGGTGGGCGCTTCGCCATCAGCACGCCGGAAGCCGTGGCGGCCTGCGCTCAGTATTGCGACGTGCTGAGCTTCAACTTCTACACCCGCGAACCGCAGCATGGTTATGACTTCGCCGCCCTGCGGGCGCTGGACAAGCCGGTGCTGGTGACCGAGTTCCACTTCGGCTCCCGTGATCGCGGGCCGTTCTGGGGCGGCGTCAGCGAGGTATACAAAGAAGAAGAGCGCGGCGCTGCCTATGCGCACTTCCTCAAACAGGCGCTGGCCGAGCCGCTAATTGTCGGTGTGCACTGGTTCCAGTACCTCGATCAGCCGGTCAGTGGCCGTCTGCTGGATGGCGAGAACGGCCACCTGGGGCTGGTGGGCATCACCGACCGTCCCTTCCAGGGCTTTGTCGAGCAGGTGCGCAAGGCCAACCTGAGCGTGCTCAAGAACGGCTTGCCAGCCCCGGCTGTCAGCACGCCATAAGTCCTTATTCGCCGGCCTGATCGGCCGGCGACCCACCCTGCGGGCGGTTCCAAAGCGGCGGGCAGGCTGCAACAATGCCCGCCTCTTACTCTTGCAACAGGAGTTGCCGCGTGCAGATTCAGGGCTATTTCGACCTCAAGTTCGAAGCACTTAAAGACACCTTCGCCGAGCTGTTCAACGATCCGCAGCAGCGCGGTGGTGCCTTGTGCGTGCAGATCGGTGGCGAAACGGTGCTCGACCTGTGGACCGGCGTGGCCGACAAGGACGGCCAGCAGGCCTGGCACAGCGACACCATCCTCAACCTGTTTTCCTGCACCAAGACCTTTACCGCCGTGGCCGCCTTGCAGCTGGTAGGGGAAGGCAAGCTGGAACTGGATGTGCCGGTGGCCCGCTACTGGCCCGAGTTTGCCGCTGCCGGCAAGCAAGCCATCACTCTGCGCCAACTGCTCAGTCATCAGGCCGGCTTGCCGGCCCTGCGCGAGCTGCTGCCGGCTGAAGCCCTGTATGACTGGGCGACCATGACCGCGGCGCTGGCCGCCGAGCAGCCCTGGTGGACGCCGGGCGAAGGCCATGGTTACGCCGCGATTACGTATGGTTGGTTGTTGGGCGAGGTGCTGCGTCGCGTTGACGGCCGTGGCCCAGGCGAGTCGATTGGCGCGCGGATTTCGGCACCGCTGGGGCTGGACTTTCATGTTGGTCTGGCCGACAGCGAGTTCGACCGGGTCGCCCACGTCAGCCGGATCAAGGGCGATATGGGTGATGCGGCGGCCCAGCGCCTGCTCAAGTGCATGTTCAACGAACCGACGTCGATGACCACTCGCGCATTTACCAATCCGCCGTCGATCATGACCAGTACCAATAAACCCGAGTGGCGGCGCATGCAGCAACCAGCGGCCAATGGCCACGGCAATGCCCGCAGCCTGGCCGGTTTCTATACGGGCCTGCTCAACGGGCGCTTGCTCGACCAGGAGCTGCTGGCGCAATTGCGTCGCGAGCACAGCCATGGCCCGGACAAAACCTTGCTGACCCAAACCCGCTTCGGCTTGGGTTGCATGCTCGACCAGCCGGAGGTTGCCAACGCCACTTTCGGCCTCGGTGCACAGGCCTTCGGCCATCCAGGCGCGGGCGGCTCCATCGGCTTTGCCGACCCGGAGCGGGACGTGGCCTTTGCCTACGTCACCAACAGCCTGGGGCCCTATGTATTGATGGACCCGCGCGCGCAGAAGCTGGCACGCCTGCTGGGCAGCTTGCTCTAAGGGTGCGCGTTTGCCGACTTGTCGCAGGTCAAGCCGGATTGGCCGCGGCTGGATAGACTGAGCGTTCTGAATTCGAGGAGTTTTGCCATGAGCAGAAACCTGGCCGACATGCGCCGTGACTACACCCGTGATGGTCTGAGCGAAGAGCAGTCCCCGGACGAGCCTTTTGCCTTGTTCCACCAGTGGTTTGCCGAGGCGGTGAAGACCGAACAGGCGCCGGTGGAGCCCAATGCCATGACCCTGGCGACCGTGGATGCGGCGGGCCGGCCCCATTGCCGGATACTGCTGCTCAAGGGCCTGGATGCGCGCGGCTTTACCTTTTTCACCAATTACGAGAGTGCCAAGGGTGCAGAGCTGGCGGCGCGCCCGTTCGCGGCAATGACGTTTTTCTGGCCCAGCCTGGAGCGTCAGGTGCGCATCGAAGGGCGCGTCGAGCGGGTCAGCCTGGAGGAGTCTGATGCCTACTTCCAAGTGCGTCCGCTGGGCAGCCGCATCGGGGCCTGGGCTTCACCGCAAAGCCAGGTGATTAGCGGCCGCAGCCAATTGGACGAGTTGCTCGCCGAAACCGAGCGACGCTTTATGGAAGTCGCGCCCCATTGTCCCGAGCACTGGGGCGGCTATCGTCTGCTGCCTGAGCGCATCGAGTTCTGGCAGGGGCGCGCCAGTCGTCTGCATGACCGCCTGAACTATCGCCTCGAAGACGCCGCCTGGCAGCGTGAGCGCCTGGCGCCCTGAGGCGTCAAATGCTGGAGCTATCGGCCGCAGCGACAAATTCGCTGGCGGCCTGCTCCAGCCAGGCTTGCAGTTGTTTGCCGGGAACCTTGCTGGCCTTGGCTTCGTCCAGGCGCTTGAGCATATAGGCGCGCTTGGCGGCATCGCTGCCGGCCAGCGACAAGGCCAGGTCGCGGTCGGTCCAGCGTTTGATGCGCACGTACAGCCACCAGTGGAAATACAGGCCGCTGGCGACGGCAACGAAAATAATCAGATAGTCCATGTGCAATCCTGAGCGTTGGCGAGCGTTCGGCCCTGCCGGCTGAACTCTGGGGCCAATTCTAAGGTCAGAGGAGCGCAAAGGCCTATTTTTCTCCAGCGTGCGCCGTGACAGTCCGCGCGGCGCGGAGTCTAATAGCTAACGGTCATTTTTGGAGTCATGGCAATGCGTAAGTCTGTTTTGTGGGTGGCATCACTCAGCGCCGTCGCGCTGCTGACGACGGGCTGCCAGTCCAGTCTCACCGGTGACACTTATTCGCGGGATGAAGCCCGCACGGTGCAGACCGTGCGTCTGGGTACCATCGAGTCCCTGCGGCCGGTGAAAATTGAAGGCACCAAGACGCCAATCGGCGCCGGTGCCGGTGCAGTGATTGGTGGTGTCGGTGGTAGCAGTGTCGGGGGTGGCAAGGGCAGCATTGTTGCGGCGGTGATCGGCGCAGTGGCCGGTGGCTTGATCGGTGCGGCCAGCGAGGAGGGCTTGACCCGGACTCAGGGTGTGGAAATCACCGTGCGTGAAGACGATGGCAGCATGCGTGCCTATGTGCAGGAAGTGCAGCCCAATGAGATTTTTCGGGTTGGCGAGCGCGTGCGCATCATGAGCGTCAACGGCACCAGCCGCGTAGCCCACTAAAGGCAACGCCGCGGCAGAAAAAAGCCGACCCTGGGGTCGGCTTTTTTTCGTCTGCGCTTTAGCGTGCCGGGCGGCTGCTCAGGTAGCAGACGCCGTAGCCGATCAGAGCGGCCAGCACCGAGCCGGTGAGGATGCCAACCCGGTCCATGCCGGCATAGGCGCTGACTTCCGGCACAAAGGCCAGGGAGCCGACAAACAGGCTCATGGTGAAGCCGATGCCGCAGAGAATCGACAGCCCCAGCACCTGACCCCAGTTGGCGCCCTGGGGCAATTTGGCCCAGCCGGTCTGGATGATCAGCCAGGTAAAACCGAATACGCCGAGGGTTTTACCCAGCAGCAGGCCCGCGGTAATGCCCAGCGGCACTGGGTGGATAAAACTGTCCAGGCTCAGGCCGTCCAGCGGCACACCGGCATTGGCAAAGGCGAACAGCGGCAGGATGGCAAAGGCCACCCAAGGTTGCAGGGCGTGCTCAAGGGTCAGCAGGGGCGAGCTGTCGTCGCTGTTGCGCAGCGGGATGGTCAGCGCCAGCACCACGCCGGCTAGGGTCGCATGCACGCCACTTTTCAATACGCAGACCCACAGGAATGTGCCGATGACCAGGTAGGGGCTGAGCCTTGTCACGCCAAAGCGGTTCATCAGGATCAGGATGCTGAGAAAAACCGCCGCCAGGATCAGCGACAGGTTGGACAGTTCGCTGGAGTAGAACAGGGCAATGACGATGATCGCGCCGAGGTCATCGATGATCGCCAGGGTCATCAGGAACAGTTTCAGCGACACCGGCACGCGCTTGCCCAACAGGGCCAGTACGCCGAGGGCGAAGGCGATATCGGTGGCCATGGGGATGGCCCAGCCGCTGGCGGCCGCCGGGTTGTCATGGTTTAGCCACCAGTAGACTAAGGCGGGTACCAGCATGCCACCGATGGCCGCGGCGCCGGGCAGCACCAACTGGGCCGGCTGGCGCAGTTGCCCTTCGAGCACCTCACGCTTGACCTCCAGGCCGATCAGCAGAAAGAACAGGGCCATCAGGCCGTCGTTGATCCACAGCAGCAGTGGCTTGGCGATCTGCAGGGCGCCGATTTGCACGGCTACCGGCACGTCCAGCAAGCCGTTGTAGAGAAAGCTCAGGGGCGAGTTATTGATGGTCATGGCCAGTACGGCGGCGCCGATCAGCAACAGGCCACTGGCTGATTCCAACTGCAGAAAGCGGGTAAGAGCATTGCGCATAAGAGGAAGGGTGGTTATCCGAAAGTGAGTCAGACCTTAACCCTACCCCGCAAAGCGCTATGAAAAAACAAAAACTATATTCGTTTTTGTTACATATGCCGGCGTTTATGCCAACGCCGGTCGCTTAGGGTTGTGCAAGGCGTCGTGTGCCCAAGGCTTAGCCGCGCAGGCGCAGGGCCAGGCCCTTGAGGAAGTTGCGCAGCAGCTGGTCGCCGCAGGGACGGTAGTTTTTTTGCCCTTCCTTGCGAAACAGCGCGCTCAGTTCTGGCTTGGATACCGGGAAGTCGGCGGCTTGCAGGATGTCGTGCAGGTCGGCGTCTTTCAGCTCAAACGCCACGCGCAGCTTCTTCAGAATGATGTTGTTGTTGATCGGCCATTGCACCGGCTGGGCTGGCAGGTTGGGGTTCTTGCCACGCTTGTAGAACACCAGGCCGTCGAGAAAATGGGCCAGTACTTCATCGCTGCAGTGCACCTGGGCTTCGTCTTCCTCAGGCAACAGCCAGGCCTGCAGATCAGCCAGGACTACCTCGTAGTCGGCTTCGCGAAACACCTTGAGCATCTCGGTGTCATTGATTTTGAGGCTGTAGCGCAGGCTGCGCAGGACATCGTTATTGATCATGCGGGGTTGCTCATGAAGGAGTCGGAATGTAGCAGTGCTGCCATTCTAGCGTGCCCGACCACCGGGCTGGGGGTTTGTCTGCGGTGTGCTGTCTGGCGATGGTCGTCAACAGGCGGGGTAAATGCAGATAGAATGCACGTCAGGCAATCAAGGTATCGAACATGGCGCTTATCGGCCGTTACAACAGTTTACAGGTGGTTAAACACACCGACTTCGGGCTTTATCTGGATGGCGGGGCGGATGGCGAGATTCTCTTGCCCAAGCGCTACATCCCCAAGGACACCCCCAGCGAGGTCGAAGACTGGCTGAATGTGTTCATCTACCTGGACAGTGACGACAAGCTGATCGCCACCACAGAAAAACCCAAGGTTCAGGTTGGCGAGTTCGCCAGCCTCAAGGTGCTGGAGATCAACAGCATCGGTATCTTCCTCGACTGGGGCCTGTCCAAGGACCTGCTGCTGCCTTACTCGGAAGAGAAGCGTTCGCTGGAGGCCGGCCAGTACTGCGTGGTGCATGTCTACCTGGACAAGCACACCCGCCGTATCACCGCCACGGCGCGCCTGGACCGCTATCTGGATGTGCGTCCGGCCGCCTATCAGGTGGGGCAGGCGGTTGATCTGCTGGTGGCCGAAGCCACCGACATGGGCTTCAAGGCCATCATCAACAACCAGCACTGGGGCTTGATCCACAAGAACGAGGTGTTCAAGTTCCTGCGCAGCGGCATGCGCGAAAAGGGCTTTATCAAGGAGCTGCGTGCTGACGGCAAGATCAGCCTGTCTCTGCAGCCGGTGGGCCAGGAAGCCGCCAGCAGCCTGCACGAGAAGATTCTCCAGCAGCTGCAGGCCAACGGCGGCACCTTGGCGGTCAGCGACAAGAGCCCGCCCGAGGTCATCAGCGGCCTGTTCGGGGTGAGCAAGGGTAACTTCAAGAAGGCCATCGGTGCGCTGTACAAGCAGGGCCAGATCGTCATTCACGCCGATCGTATCGAGCGGGTCTGAGTCGACGGTTGTCGGTACGCGGCGGTGGGATCCGCCGCGTACCGGGCTTTACGTCTAGTGCAGTAGCTCGCTTTCTTCTTCCGGTACCGCCAGCGCCAACTCATGCTCCGGCTGCAATGGCTCGGTAGCCACGCTGAAGTCGGTGATCTCGATCAGGCCACGGCCTTGACCCAGCAGGTGGAAGGAAAACGCCTTGCGCGCCTCCAGGTTGTCGAAGCTGAAGCTCAGGTCGATCGGCTTTCCGCGGGTCAGCAGGGGCAGTTCCGGTAGCGGCAGCAGCACGTCGCGGTCGAATTCCTTGGTCTTCAGTTGCAGCTGCACACCTTTGCCGGCCAGGTTGAGGGCGCGGATCTTGAGGTGCACGGTGGTCTGCGAATTCTGCGGCAACTCCAGGTATTGGGCGCCCACCAGGTTGGCGGTCCAGTCGTCGCTGATTTTCTCGCTGAGTTTGACCCGGTCGCGCTTGGCGAACTGGTACTGCTGGCCGAGCTGACCGCTGAGCAGCGACTGATCGAGCAAGGCCGCGCGTTTAGCCACCAGGTGCGCCTTCTTGCCACTGAAACGACCCAGGTAGCGGGCGCTGTCGGCAATAAAGCCGTCGCTGGCATAGCGCCGGCAGACATGCTGGAAGTTGCATTCGGTCAGCTCGCCCTTGCCGTCATGCTGGCGCAGCACGCCGTTGGTGTAGGACATGATTTCCCGGCCGTTGGCGTAGTCGCGAAACAGCGAGCGCCCGGCAATATTGGCCGGCACCGGCAGGGCAAAGTAGTCGAGCACCGAGGCTGTCAGGTCGACATGGCCGTAGACTCCGTTTTTCACCGCCGGCAATTGCGCCTGCTCGGGCGCCAGTACCAGGTTGAAGCCCCAGGCCGAGGCCAGGCGCACATCCTCGATACCGTGGGACTCGTCGGAAGTGATGATCACCAGGGTGTCCTTGAGTACGCCCTGTTTTTCCAGGCCGCTGAGAAAACTGTCGACCGCATCGTCCATGTAGGCCACGGCGGCCTGCTTGGGGCTGTCGAAGCGCGCCAGATAGTCTTCGGGGGCGGCGTAGGGCTGGTGGGTGCCGACGGTCAGCAGGGTGAGCATCCACGGCTGTTTATGCTGGCGCAGTTGACGCACATAGGTGAGGGCGCCTTCAAAATAGGCCTTGTCATCCATGCCCCAGGCGAACTCCAGCTGCGGCTTGTTGCGGAACCAGTCGCGGCCGCGGGTATGGGTGAAACCCATGTGCGGCATGATCTTGTCCTTGGCCATGAACTGCAGCGCAGCGCCTTGCAGGAAGTGGGTACGAAAGCCCCGCGATTGCAGTTGGGCTGGCAGGCATTGCTGGTTGCGTAGTTTGTCGTTGAGCAGTTCGACGCCCTTGGGGGTGCCACTGTCGAGTTTGCTGTAGTCGCCACAGAGCATCGCATACAGGCCGCGAATGGTCTGATGGCTGTGCAGCACGTAATCCGGGGTGGTCATGGCGCGTTCGGCCCAGCGGCTGAGCTTGGGCATCAGCGCCTGCTGATAACTGCTGTGCAGGGCCTGGCGGTTGGCCTCGATGTAGGCGCCGGGAATGCCTTCGAGGGTGATGATCAGTACGTTGCGGGCCTTGCCGCCGGCAGGCAGCAGCGGTGTGCCACTGAGGTCGAGCTTGCTCAGGCCAGCAATATCGACGGGCAGGTCGGCACTGCCATCGTCGTTCCAGGCTTCCAGGCGTTGCTGGCCGGCATTTACGGCGCTGGCCAGGAGCTTGTGTGGCAGGTTGAATTGCCGCCACTCGTCAGCCTCGCTGGGGCGCAGGTATTCTGCTGTGCTGTGGCTGGCCAGCAAGAGCACCGGTAAGGCCAGCAGGTAACGCGAGTGAATGGCCGGTTCTGGCGCGCCGAAGCGCACGGCCAGCAGATACAGCAACAGCCCGAGGCCTAGCAGCAGCCCCAACAGCGGCTGGCTGAGACCACCACCTTCGGTGGACTGGCTGAGAAATTGCGCATCGGTCAGGTAATGCAGGTCGCTGGGTTCGGGCATACGGCCGACGGCGCTGACCAGTTCGGCGCAGCCCAGGGTCAGCAGCGCCCAGACCATTAATACGGGTAAGGCCAGCCAGAAGGGGCGGCGGCGCAACAGCAGCAACAGGCCGCCACCGATAGCCAGGTCGGAGAGGTAACCGCGCGGGTCGGGCCAGCCCAGGGCAAGGCGGCTAGCCAAGGGCAGAACCAACAACAGCAAGGCCAGGCTGAGGGTCACGGCATACGGCAGCCAGCGGCTGGAAAGGCGCACAGAAGCTCGGCGGTTGCAGGAGCTGAGTGCAACACGGTTATTGAATTGAAGCCGGAGCATCATGCCGCATTGCCATGGAATTTTG
>JAIERF010000195.1 GCA_019747075.1 Pseudomonadaceae bacterium | reverse complement strand
GGACGCCGAACGCTCATCCACACCTTCGAGGGTGCCGTTGGCCAGGCTTACATAAACACTGCCCAGGCCCTGATCCAAACCGGCGTAGCTGGAGGCTTCACGCTGCCAAAGTACGCGACCGTTGTTGATATCAACCCCAGCAACCCGGCCTTGGTAGCTGACCACATACAGGGTGTCGCCAACCAGACGCAGACCGCCGTCGATATCGACAATCCGATCCAGCTCCGAACGACCTTGAGCTACGGCGACGCGCTGCTCCCAGACCGGGAAGCCGCGCTGGGTGTCGACCGCCACCACCTTGCCCGAGGACAAGCCGGCGATGGCCAGACGATCCGTCAACACCGGACCACCGGTGCCGCGCAGGGTCAGAACCGCCGGGGTGCTTTCGTAGATCCAGCGCTGGTTACCCGTGGTGCTATCAAAGGCGATCAGACGATCGTCCTGGGTCTGCACCACCACCACATCGCCATTCACTGCCGGGGCGGCCAATACTTCGCTGGTCACCACGGCGCGCCACTTCTGCTCGCCTGTGGACTGATCGAGGGCAATAACTTCACCCTTGAGCGTACCCACCACAACCAGACCATGGCCTACGCCAATGGCGCCGGAGACGGCCAGTTCCAGGTCCTGCTCCCACAGCACATCGCCGCTGAAACGGTCCATGGCCATGACCACGCCTTCAACATCGGCGGCATAGATATGGTCGCCATCGACAGCTGGGGTGAGCAGGTTGTAACCCTCGCCCTGGCCATTGCCGACGGAACGGCTCCACTCGCTCTTGAGCTCAACCTCGGTGGTGAACTCAGGCAACTCGGCTGGCGGCAATTCCTTTTTGCTGTTGCTGCTGCAACCCACGACCGTAACGGCCAGGGCCAGCAATGCGGCGTTCTTCCAACGCATCACGTTATGCATCCCCTTTGGCCAGATCGTCGATCTTGATTTGCAGGCCGCCAACGGCAGCCTCGGCGGTCAATGCGGCCTTGGCTTTTTCATAGGCCTGCAGGGCTTCATCGCTGCGTTCCAGCTTGACCAGCAGATCGCCTTTCAGCTCTTCACGGGCGGCAACGAAGGCTTGATCGGCATCGCCAGCCAGCAGCTTGAGCGCATCTTCGGTTTTGTCTTGCGCGGCCAAAACCCGCGCCAGACGCTGACGCGCCAATTCACCGAGGGTGGCATCCGCGGGCTTATCGAGGACCGCCTGCAATTCAGCGCGGGCGTCATCGAGCTTGCCGGCCTCGACAGCAACTTTTGCCAGCAACAGGCTCGCATACTGGGCGTAGTGACTGCCGGCGTAATCCGCCTTCAGCTTGCCGGCCAGCTCCGCGACCTTGCCAACATCGGCCTGACCGTCGGCCACCAGGCTATTTTCCAGCAATTGCTGGTAGAGCACCGAAGCGCCTTGCGCTTCAGCGACCTGATGCTTTTGCCAGGCTTGCCAGCCAAACACCACGACCAGTGCCAAGGCGCTGCCAGTCAACAGGGGCTTGCCATTGCGCTGCCACCAGTCACGGATCACCGCCAACTCTTCATCTTCGGTACGCGACACCCCAATACTCCTATTGGCTAAATGCTCAAGCCTGCAGACAGGCCGCCAGCTGCTCGGAAAGAGCAGCCCAGCTGATATGTTGTTGTTCGCCGTTATCGCGCAGAGGTTTCAACCCAACGACCTGTTGAGCCAACTCATCTTCGCCCAGGATCAGCGCAAACAATGCGCCGCTCTTGTCGGCTTTTTTAAACTGACTCTTAAAGCTGCCGGCGCCGGCATTCATCTGCAGGCGCAAACCCGGCAGACGATCACGCAACTGCTCGGCCAGCACCAGCGCCTGCAATTCGGCCGCCTCACCAAAGGCACAGAAATACACGTCGACCTGGCGGGCAATATCGCTCGGCACTTGCTCAAGGGTTTCCAGCAGCAACACCAGACGCTCGATACCCATGGCAAAGCCAACGCCAGCAGTAGGTTTACCGCCCATCTGCTCAACCAGGCCATCATAACGGCCACCGGCACACACGGTGCCCTGGGCACCGAGTTTATCGGTCACCCATTCAAAGACGGTCTTGCTGTAGTAGTCGAGGCCACGCACCAGCTTGGGATTGATCACATACGGAATGCCGGCAGCATCCAGACGCGCCTTCAAGCCTTCGAAGTGCACCTTCGAGGCTTCATCCAGGTGGTCGGCCAACTTCGGCGCATCCACCAACAGGGCCTGGGTTTCCGGCACCTTGGTATCGAGGATACGCAGTGGATTGCTGCTCAGACGGCGCTTGCTGTCTTCGTCCAGCTGATCCAGGCGCGCCGACAGGAACTCGACCAGCGCCTCACGGTAATTGGCCCGTGCCTCACTGGTGCCCAGGCTGTTGAGCTCCAGAGTTACGGCATTGCGAAGGCCCAGCAAGCCCCACAGGCGCCAGGTCATGATGATCAGTTCAGCATCGATGTCCGGACCGTCGAGGTTGAACACCTCGATGCCGATCTGATGAAACTGCCGATAGCGGCCTTTCTGCGGCCGCTCATGGCGAAACATCGGGCCGATGTACCAGAGCTTCTGCACCTGGCCGCCACCGCTAATGCCGTGTTCCAGCACCGCGCGCACGCAGCTGGCAGTGCCTTCCGGACGCAAGGTCAGGGAGTCACCGTTACGGTCATCGAAGGTGTACATCTCTTTTTCGACGATATCGGTTACTTCGCCAATCGAGCGTTTGAACAGCTCGGTGGCTTCGACAATCGGCATGCGGATCTGCCGATAGCCGTAGCCGTCCAGCAGGTTGGCTACGGTGCCTTCGAAGTAACGCCAGAGCGGGGTCTGCTCGGGCAAAATGTCGTTCATGCCACGAATGGCCTGCAGCGTCTTGCTCACAAAAAATCCTTAAAAATGCTTAGCCGCGGGCAATCAGTGCCGCGTCGGCCTCGACCTTTTCGGCCGCTTTCTGGCGAATCAACCGTTCCAGCTCATTGACCAGATTGTCGTTATTGAGTTTCTGCGCCGGCTTGCCATCAATGTACACGAGGTTGCTCGGCGATCCGCCGGTCAGGCCGATATGGGCCTCTTTGGCTTCACCCGGACCATTGACGATGCACCCGATAACAGCCACATCCAGCGGCACCAGCAAGTCTTCGAGGCGGCCTTCGAGTTCGTTCATGGTTTTCACCACGTCGAAGTTCTGCCGCGAACAGCTGGGACAGGCAATAAAGTTGATCCCGCGCGAGCGCAGACGCAGCGACTTGAGGATGTCGTAACCTACTTTGACCTCCTCCACCGGATCAGCGGCCAAGGAGATGCGGATGGTATCGCCAATGCCTTCAGCCAGTAGCATGCCCAGACCGACCGCAGACTTTACCGTACCGGAGCGCAGGCCGCCGGCTTCAGTGATGCCCAAGTGCAGCGGCTGCTCGATCTGTTTAGCCAGCAGACGGTAGGCCGCCACGGCCATAAACACATCGGAGGCTTTGACGCTGACCTTGAAGTCCTGAAAATTCAGACGCTCAAGGTGCTCAACATGGCGCAGTGCCGACTCGACCAAGGCCTCTGGGGTCGGCTCGCCGTATTTCTTCTGCAGGTCTTTTTCCAACGAACCGGCGTTGACGCCGATGCGGATCGGAATGCCGCGATCACGGGCGGCATCCACCACCGCGCGCACCCGATCTTCACGACCGATATTGCCCGGATTGATGCGCAGGCAGTCCACACCCAGTTCGGCCACACGCAAAGCGATGTTGTGGTCGAAGTGAATATCGGCCACCAGAGGCACGCGGACCTGCTGTTTGATCTTGCCGAAGGCTTCGGCGGCGTCCATGTCGGGCACGGAAATCCGCACGATATCAGCGCCAGCGTCTTCGAGGCGGCGCACTTGCGCCACGGTCGCGTCCACGTCGCAGGTATTGGTGTTGGTCATGCTCTGCACGGCAATGGGCGCATCACCGCCCACCGGCACCGAGCCGACCCAGATTTTGCGCGACAACCGACGAATAATGGGAGATTCGCAATGCATGGAATTACTGACCTAGCTTCATGCGGGCTGTTTCACCGCTGGTATAAGGTGCGACATCCACGGCCTGGCCGTTGTAGCTGACCTGGGCACCACGGGCAAAGCCCAGGCGCAGCTCCAGCGGCGGCTTGCCGGCCAGCTCCAGGCTTTCTCCGGCACGCTTCAGGGCGCTGAACAGAACCTTGCCATTGGCGTCCGTCAACTGCGTCCAGCAGTTGGCCGTGAACTGAATATTCACTAACGCTTGCCCGGCGGCGGCCTGTACGGGTGCCGGCGCAGAAACCGGGGCTTCAACCACCGGCGTCACGCTCGGCAACGCCGCGCTGACGGGTGCGACAGGCACTTCGGCAACCGGGGCCACCACCGCAGCTGCTGGCTCAGCCACAGGAGCTGGCTGACTGGCGCTCGTGGCAGTGTCTGCGGCAGGTGCGGTCTGCGCCGCCAATTCCGGCGCGATCTCGCTCGCGGGCTCAACAATCTGGGCCTGGCCATCGGCGACAGCCTGATCTTCCGGCTCGTCCAGCGGATGAATCTCGGTCGTACCATCGGCACTTTCCACTTCCACATGTTCAAGCGCACGGCTAACGGCCGCGTCGCTGTCCTTGCGAGTGGATTGCTCCTGCCACCAGAAAAAGCTCACCGCCAACAGGCCCAGCAGCAAGCCGACGCTGACAAACCGCAACAGGCTTTGCGCCAGGTGAGTGGGTTCTTCGATACGCCCCAAGGCATGCACACTGCTGCCGGCCGAATCGGTACCGGTGTAGGCGTCGAAATCAGCCACCAGACGGTCCTGATCCAGCTCCAAGAATTTGGCATAAGCGCGAATATAGCCGCGGGCAAAGGTGTGCCCAGGCAGCTTATCGAAAGCCCCGGCTTCCACTTGCGTCAGCGCGCGCAGGGTCAGATTGAGTTGCTGAGCGACCTCGGCTTGCGCCAGGTTCTTGCTTTCGCGAGCCTTGCGCAGGGTTTCACCGGGGTTGCTACGAGAGCTCACGACAACTTCAGGTTGCGGCGCTTTCATCGATGCTCCAAAACATATTGCTGATATTCCGGAGTGCCTGGGTACAGGCGCTTCAGTTGCAAGCCAAGACTGGCGGCCTTGTCACGGTCGTCAAAGATGGTCGCCAGACGACTGCCGAGCAACAGGCTACGGGCATTCTCCTCGGACACGGCCACATAGCTGTCGTAGTAAGTTCGGGCCTGGACGTAATTCTTGTCCTCGTAGGACAGCTCGGCCATTTCCAGCAATGCCCGTGCCTGGCGCACATCCAGACGCAAGGCACGCTCGAAATAGGCCTTGGCCTCGGCCCGCTCGTTCATCATCAAGGCGGTCATGCCAAGGTTTTCAAATACCCGCGCGCGCTCCTGATAGAGATTGTCCTTGGATGCCTGCTCAAAGCGCGCCCTGGCCTCCGGATAGCGCTTCTGCTCGTAGAGGAAGCCGCCATAGTTATTCAGGATGCGCGTGTCGTCACCGCGAGCCGAGAGCGCCTTGCGAAAATGCTCATCGGCCAGTTCGCTTTCCATCTCCAGCTGAAACACCAGGGCCAGAGCGGCATGGGCGTCGGCATTGGAGGAGTCCAGCTCCAGAGCTTTTTTCAACGGTGACTTGGCGCGACCGGTATTGCCCTGTTGCAGATAACCAATACCCAGCTGGATATAGGCATCGCGGGCGGCATCACGCCCCTGGTCGGTACGCATCGAATTGACGTCACCGGTGGTCACACAACCTGTCAACACAGTGAACAGCAACAGCAGCAGCGTGGCGCGCAGGGTCATCGAAGACCTCCCTTTCAGATGCGGTTGGTAGCAGTCTGCGGCTCTTCGGCCTCAGCGCTGAGCTCGCGCACAGCAATATAGCGCTCACTGCGACGGGTGCGGTCCATCACCTGGCCAACCAACTGGCCACAGGCCGCATCAATGTCCTCGCCGCGCGTAGTGCGCACGGTGACATTATGCCCAGCCTTGTACAGCAAGTCCTGAAAACGGCGGATGGCATTGTTGCTCGGCCGCTCATAACCGGAAAAAGGGAAGGGGTTAAACGGGATAAGGTTGATCTTGCAGGGGAAATCCGCCAACAGGGCGATCATTTCCTCGGCGTGCTCGGGCTGGTCGTTAACATCCTTGAGCAGGGTGTACTCAACGGTCAGCACGCGCTTCTCGCCAAGCCGCGAGACATAGCGGCGGCACGCGGCCAGCAGCATCTCCAGCGGATATTTCTTGTTGATCGGTACCAACTGGTTGCGCAGCTCGTCATTCGGCGCGTGCAGCGACAGCGCTAGGGAAACGTCGAGCACTTCGCCCAGCTTGTCGATCATCGGCACCACGCCCGAGGTGGACAACGTCACCTTGCGCTTGGAGATACCGTAACCGAGATCGTCCATCATGATGCTCATGGCGGCGACCACATTATCGAAGTTCAGCAGCGGCTCGCCCATGCCCATCATCACCACGTTGGTGACTGCACGGTCGACCTTGGCCGGAATACTGCCGAACGACTTATTGGCAATCCACACCTGGCCGATCACTTCGGCGGCGGTCAGATCGCTGTTGAAACCTTGTTTGCCCGTGGAGCAGAAACTGCAATCCAGCGCGCAGCCGGCCTGAGAAGAAACACATAAGGTGCCACGTCCGCCTTGCGGAATGTAGACCGTCTCAACACAGCTACCGGAAGCCACTCGCACGACCCACTTACGGGTGCCGTCGGTGGAAATATCCTGACTCACGACCTCAGGGCCGCGAATCTCAGCACAGGCCTTGAGCTTTTCGCGCAAGACCTTGCTGACATTGCTCATGGCGTCGAAATCATCAACGCCAAAGTGGTGAATCCATTTCATTACCTGACCGGCGCGGAAACGCTTCTCCCCGATCGAATCGAAGAAGCTTTCCATTTGCGGCTGAGTCAGCCCGAGCAAATTGACCTTGGTGGTCTCTACAGCGCCAGTAGATGCAGTCATGGTTTCACCCTCGCGTAATTCGCCTTAGCGAATGCGAGCGCACACCTCGGTGGCGGCGAAGAAGTACGAGATTTCACGAGCAGCAGAAGCCTCGGAATCCGAACCGTGTACGGCGTTTTCGTCGATGGAAACGGCGAAATCGGCGCGAATGGTGCCGGCAGCAGCTTCTTTAGGGTTGGTAGCGCCCATCAGCTCACGGTTTTTGGCGATAGCGTCTTCACCTTCCAGAACCTGAACGATAACCGGACCGGAAACCATGAAAGCCACCAGGTCTTTGAAGAAACCGCGCTCGCTGTGCTCAGCGTAGAAACCGCCAGCTTCACGCTCGGACAGCTGAACCATTTTCGAAGCAACGACGCGCAGGCCGGCTTTTTCGAAACGGGTAACGATTTCGCCAACGACGTTTTTAGCAACGGCATCAGGCTTGATGATGGAGAAAGTACGTTGAACAGCCATGTGAAACTCCAGAAACAATGATTAAAGCGAAAAATTAAACCCGCGAATTATACGCGGGTTCCGGTTAAATGCGTAGCGCCAGCAGTGCAGCGGCTTAGTCAGCCTCTTCGATCCAGGCAGCCTGAATGGCCTCAAGGACTTTTTCGCCACCGCGCTGCGGGTCATCGGCGAAATTCGGCAAGGCCAGCACCCAGCGGTGCAGATCGACAAAGTTGACATACCGCGGATCGACATCCGGCTTGCTTTCAGCCAGTTCGATGGCGATATCCAGCACATCACTCCATTGCAGACTCATGACAGCTCCTTGAATCAGTGCGGCGCTTCAGCAGCATGGTTGAGCGAGTATTTGGGAATCTCGACCGTCAGGTCTTCAGTCCCGACGAGTGCCTGACAGGCGAGCCGCGATTGCACCTCAAGCCCCCAGGCCCGATCGAGGAAGTCTTCTTCCAGCTCGTCCGCCTCTTTCAGCGAATCAAACCCTTCGCGAATGATGCAATGGCAGGTCGTACACGCACAGACGCCACCACAGGCGCTTTCCATCTCGATATGGTGTGCATGGGCCAACTCGAGAATGGATGTACCCGGCTCCGCCTCCACAACCATGCCATCAGGGCAGAACTTATCGTGTGGCAGAAAAATAACCTGCGGCATCAGTTAATCCTCAATCTCGTTGACGCTGCGACCGGCCAGCCCGGCCTTCACCGTGGCATCCAGCCGGCGCGCGGCAAACGCATCCGTCACCTGGGTTAAACGCTTGACCTGCTGCTCGATGGCGGCCGCATCGTCGCCCGCCATCAATTCGCGCAGCTGCGCCATCTGCAAGCCGATCACGGCACGCTCATCGGCATCCAGCAAGCGCTCGCCATCCACTTGCAGGGCGGCCTGCACGGCCTCCAGAAGGCGCTCGGCATCTACCTGCTGCTCACGCAGAACCCGCGCCGCCTTGTCGTCGCCGGCGTACTGGAAGGAATCTTTGAGCATGCGGGTGATTTCGCCATCGGTCAGACCGTAGGACGGCTTGACCTGAATGCTCGCCTCAACGCCTGACCCCAACTCGCGGGCCGCCACATTCAGCAGGCCATCAGCATCCACCTGAAAGGTCACGCGAATCTTCGCTGCACCCGCCACCATCGGTGGAATGCCGCGCAATTCAAAGCGCGCCAGGGAACGGCAATCCTTGATCAGCTCACGCTCGCCCTGCAGCACATGAATCATCATGGCCGTCTGGCCATCTTTATAGGTGGTGAAGTCCTGGGCCCGCGCCACCGGAATGGTGGTGTTGCGCGGAATCACCTTCTCCAGCAAGCCGCCCATGGTTTCCAGCCCAAGGGACAGCGGATTAACATCCAGCAGCAGCAACTCCTCACCGTCACGCTTGTTGCCAGCCAGGGTATCGGCCTGGATTGCCGCACCGATGGCCACCACCTGATCGGGGTCGATATCGGTCAACGGCTGGCGCGCAAACAACTCAGCCACGGCTTGGCGCACATAAGGCACGCGGGTCGAACCACCGACCATCACTACCGCTTCAACATCCGCCAGCTCAATACCGGCATCGCGCACCGCGCGCCGGCAGGCCTTGAGACTGCGCGCCACCAACGGCTCGATCAGGGTGATGAAATGCTCGCGGCTTAATTCGCCCTGCCAATCGCCATGACTGAGGCTCACCGCAACTTCAGCCGTCAGCGCCTCTTTGGCGGCGCAGGCACTTTGCAGCAGAGTGCGCTGAGTGCCGGGATCAAGGTCGGCGGACAAACCGGCCTCACCAATGATCCAGCCGGCAATCGCATGATCGAAGTCATCGCCACCCAAGGCGCTGTCGCCGCCGGTGGCCATCACTTCAAACACGCCGCCGGTCAGGCGCAAAATAGAAATATCGAAGGTGCCACCGCCCAGATCATAGATAGCCACCACGCCTTGAGCCTGCTGATCCAGGCCATAGGCCACTGCCGCTGCAGTCGGCTCATTAAGCAAACGCAGGACATTCAGGCCCGCCAGACGCGCAGCATCCTTGGTCGCTTGACGCTGAGCTTCATCGAAATAGGCCGGCACGGTAATCACCGCACCCACCAGCTCGCCACCCAGAGTGGCTTCGGCACGCTGGCGCAGGACCTTGAGGATATCTGCCGACACCTGCACCGGACTCTTCAGCCCCTGCACGGTATCGATAAACGGCATGTCGGATTCACCATCGACGAAGCGATAGGGCAGCTGCTCACCCAACTGTTTAACGTCCGCCAGGCCGCGGCCCATCAGGCGCTTGACCGACAGCACGGTGTTCAGCGGATCTTGCGCCGCCGCCAGCTTGGCGCCAGCGCCCACCTCGGTGTGCTCAGCGTGATAACGCACCGCCGACGGCATAATGACCTGCCCCTCGGCATCAGCCAGTGGCGCGGCCAGGCCGCTGCGCACCGCAGCAACCAGCGAATTGGTAGTGCCCAGGTCGATTCCCACCGCCAGACGACGCTGGTGGGGCTGGGGGCTCTGTCCGGGTTCAGCGATCTGCAGTAGGGCCATGCTTATCTGACTATCAGGCGCGCCGCGAAAGCGGCACGTGGGTTAATCGTCGAGGCGCTCTTCCAGCTGGCGCACTTCGTAGGAAAGCTTGTCGAGAAACTGCATCCGCCGTACCAGACGCTCGGCCTGTTCACGCTGCGCAGGCTGCTCCCAGCACTCGGCAAACTGTTCGTGCAAGGCTGCCGAGGCGGCCTTCAAGCGCTGCTTGAACGTTGCCACACCTGGCATATCGGCGCTGTCCTGCAACTCTTCCAGCTCTTCCCGCCACTGCATCTGCTGCAACAGGAACTCACCATCCTGAACCGTGACCTCGAGGGGCAATTCACCCCCGCGCAGGCCAAGCAGGTAACGGGCGCGCGCCGAGGCGTTTTTCAACACCTGATACGCCTCATTGAGGCTGGCGGAATGTTCTAACGCGGCGCGCTGCTCACGCTCATCGGCATCGGCGAAGCGATCCGGATGAACACTGCGGGCCAGCTCGCGATAACGCGCCGCCAACTGATCCAGATCCAGGCAAAACGCTGGCTGCAGATCAAACAGGGCAAAATGACAAGGACTACCCACAATGGCCTCAGACGTTGAAGCTCTCGCCGCAGCCGCATTCGCCACGCACGTTAGGGTTATTGAACTTGAAGCCCTCATTGAGGCCTTCCTTGACGAAGTCCAGCTCGGTGCCGTCCAGATAAGCCAGACTCTTGGGATCGATGATCACCTTGACGCCGAAGCTCTCGAACACCAGATCCTCGCCAGCGGCCTCATCGACAAACTCCAGCACATAAGCCAGACCTGAGCAGCCCGTGGTCCGTACACCCAAACGGATGCCGTCACCCTTGCCGCGCCCATCCAGCGAGCGACGCACATGCTGCGCCGCCGCTTCGGTCATGCTGATAGCCATCGGAGCCTCCTTAGAGCAAACCTTTCTTCTGCTTGTAATCGCGAACAGCCGCCTTGATGGCGTCCTCGGCGAGTACCGAGCAGTGAATCTTAACGGGCGGAAGCGCCAGCTCTTCAGCCAGCTGGGTGTTCTTGATGGTTTCCGCTTCGTCGAGAGTCTTGCCTTTCATCCACTCGGTCGCCAGGGAGCTGGAGGCAATCGCGGAACCGCAGCCGTACGTCTTGAACTTGGCGTCTTCGATTACGCCCTGCTCGTTGACCTTGATCTGCAAGCGCATCACGTCACCGCAGGCCGGTGCGCCGACCATGCCGGTGCCGACATCCGGATCTTCCGCGTCCATCTTGCCGACGTTGCGCGGGTTCTCGTAGTGGTCAATGACCTTTTCACTGTAAGCCATGCTGGTATTCCTTCCTCGTCAGAGAGCCGCTCTTGCTCGGCGACTACTTAGTGCGCCGCCCACTCGATCTTGGAGATGTCGACACCGTCTTTGTACATATCCCACAGCGGCGACAATTCGCGCAGCTTGGTCACGGCCTCGCAGACTTTCTGCGCGGCATAATCAACTTCTTCTTCGGTAGTGAAGCGACCGAAGGTGAAACGGATCGAGCTGTGTGCCAGCTCGTCGTTGCGACCCAGGGCGCGCAACACGTAGGACGGCTCAAGTGACGCCGACGTACAGGCCGAACCGGAAGACACGGCCAGATCCTTGAGCGCCATGATCAGCGACTCGCCCTCAACGTAGTTGAAGCTCAGGTTGAGGTTGTGCGGCACCCGCGCAGTCAGGCTGCCGTTCAGGTAGAGCTCTTCGAGGTTCTCGACCTGCTTGTAGAAACGATCTCGCAAGGCACCGATGCGCAGGTTTTCCTGCTGCATTTCTTCCTTGGCAATGCGAAAGGCTTCGCCCATGCCAACAATCTGGTGGGTCGCCAGGGTGCCGGAGCGCATGCCGCGCTCATGGCCGCCACCGTGGGTTTGCGCTTCCAGGCGCACGCGCGGCTTACGCCCGACGTACAAGGCGCCAACGCCTTTGGGGCCGTAGGTTTTGTGTGCCGAGAAGGACATCAGGTCGACCTTCAGGGCAGCCAGATCAATCGCCACCTTGCCAGTCGACTGCGCTGCATCAACGTGCAACAGCACGCCGCGGGAGCGGGTCAATTCGCCGATAGCTGCGATATCGTTGATCGTGCCGATCTCGTTATTGACGTGCATCACCGAGACCAGAATGGTGTCGTCACGCAGCGCCGCTTCCACCATCGCCGGAGTGATCAGACCGTCTTCACCGGGCTCGATATAGGTGACTTCGAAACCTTCACGCTCCAGTTGGCGCGTGGTGTCGAGCACGGCTTTGTGCTCGATCTTCGAGGTAATGAGGTGCTTGCCTTTGCTCGCGTAGAAATGCGCCGCACCTTTAATCGCCAGGTTGTTGGACTCGGTAGCACCGGAGGTCCAGACGATTTCACGGGGATCAGCATTGACCAGATCAGCCACCTGACGACGACCATTCTCAACCGCTTCTTCGGCCTTCCAGCCGAATACATGGGAGCGCGACGCCGGGTTACCGAAGTTGCCATCCACCAGCAGGCACTCACTCATTTTTTGCGCCACACGCGGATCAACCGGGGTGGTCGCTGAGTAGTCGAGGTAGATCGGTAGTTTCATAGCGTTTCTCCTAATCAGGCAGGCGCCCGGCTCATTCGATAGCCGACGCGTGAATCTTGTCCGAGCGCGCAGCACCGTTACCACAACGACGCTGATCCTGGCGCAATGCGACTTCCTGAACCTCACTGCGCGTCACCAGGTCAGCCAGGCTGATACCACTGAGAAACGCGTGAATTTGCTGACTGAGGTCACACCACAAATGGTGGGTCAGGCAGGTATCACCCGAATGGCAATCGCCCAGCCCCTGACAACGCGTGGCATCGACCGACTCATTGACCGCATCAATCACCTGCGCAACCTGGATTGCCGCCATCTCGCGTGACAGCTGATAACCGCCGCCAGGCCCACGCACACTGGAGACCAAATTGCCACGCCGCAGCTTGGCAAACAGTTGCTCCAGATAAGAAAGGGAGATGCCCTGACGCTCAGAAATATCCGCCAGGGAGACCGGCCCACGCTGTGCGTGAAGGGCCAGATCGAGCATGGCGGTGACGGCGTAACGGCCTTTGGTGGTCAGGCGCATGAGACGGATACCACGGGTTCGCTGGTTTGTGGCGAGTATGCTATTCCCGAGTATTTAAGTCAACTATAAGACCTATCAATTTACTCGGGATTAGACCCAGCAGGAGCGCCATGATAACAAAGCCACCCCAGCCGCGCATTACACCGAAGGTGTATCACCCTGCTCCTTGACGCCGGCAAAATCCTTGTCGCACAGGGGCGGCAAGTCCTTGGCGCAGTAGTCACTGCCCAGCGCCTTGAGCGCACCGCACATACCCTCCAGACGACCATCGACCGCCTGCAAGTGGTCCAGCAACTGACCGATGGCGCGCGCGATCGGGTCAGGCATGTCCTGAGTGACACCGTAGGCATCGAAACCCAGCTTCTCGGCAATCGCCTGACGCTTGGCCTCTTGCTCATCATCCAGCTTGGCGATAATCCGCCCGGGAATACCGACCGCCGTGGCGCCGGCAGGCACCGCTTTGGTGACGACCGCATTGGAGCCAATTTTCGCCCCAGCACCGACCGTGAACGGCCCCAGCACCTTGGCGCCAGCACCCACCACCACACCATCTTCCAGGGTCGGATGACGCTTGCCTTTATTCCAACTGGTGCCACCCAGGGTCACCCCTTGGTAGAGCGTGACGTCATTACCAATTTCAGCGGTCTCGCCGATGACAATGCCCATGCCGTGATCGATAAAGAAGCGTCGACCGATCTTCGCCCCCGGATGAATCTCGATACCGGTCAGCCAGCGACCAAAGTTCGACAACATGCGCGCCAGCCACTTCCAACCCGCCGCCCACAGGTAATGGGCCAGGCGATGTAGCCAGACAGCGTGCAAACCCGGATAGCAGGTCAACACCTCAAAGGTGTTGCGCGCCGCCGGATCGCGATGGAATACGCTCTGAACATCTTCTCGCATGCGCTCGAACATCAAACATCTCTCCGCTTATGGGCTTCGCCGCGAGCCGCCTTCTGAGTTTCCGTCAGGATGCCGCGCAGGATATTCATTTCCAGCTTGCTGATATTGCTGCGGCCATACAGGCGCCGCAGTCGCGACATCAAATGCCGCGGATTACTCGGGTCATGGAAACCAATCTGCACCAGAGTGCTTTCCAGGTGACCGTAAAACAGCTCCAACTCATCCGCCGTGACCGGCAAACTGGCTTGCTCGCCGTTGGTTTCCAGCTTGGCCATCTTGGTCGGCTGCCCCTGTTGCGCCAGCCAAGCCATGCGCACTTCATAAGTCAGCACCTGCACGGCAGTGGCCAGATTGAGCGAACTGAATTCAGGGTCGGACGGAATGTGCACGTGAAACTGGCAACGCTGCAGCTCTTCATTGGTCAGGCCGGCGTACTCGCGCCCAAACACCAGCGCCACCTCGCCGCCCAGCTCCACCTGCTGCAAGCTGGCGGTCGCACATTCGCGCGGATCCAGCAGCGGCCAGGGGATATGTCGATCCCGAGCACTGGTACCAAGTACCAGACTGCAACCGACCAACGCCTCTTCAAGGCTTCCTACAATGTGGGCGCCATCGAGAATATCAACCGCACCGGACGCACGCGCCACCGCCTCGCTACTGGGAAAGTCCTGCGGATCAACCAGCACCAGACGGCTAAGACCCATGTTTTTCATGGCCCGCGCCGCGCCGCCGATGTTGCCGGGATGGCTGGTATTGACCAACACCACACGAATTTTTTCCAGCACAAGCAGGCCCACATAAACAGCAAAAGGGAGCAAATCTTACAGAGCCCCACCCCGTTACGCCATGCAAGCCGTCAGAGGCTCTTTTTACCGGACGCTTTTCTGCTAGAATGTCCGGCTTTCTTTAACGACCCAGGTGAAACTTCCATGCAGCCCATGCTGAATATCGCACTGCGCGCGGCCCGCAGCGCCGGTGAACTGATTTTCCGCTCCATCGAGCGCTTGGACGTGATCTCGGCCGACGAGAAAGATGCCAAGGATTACGTAACCGAAGTGGATCGCGCCGCCGAGCAGAGCATCATCCAGGCACTGCGCAAGGCGTACCCGACCCACGGCATCCTCGGCGAAGAAAGCGGCCTGACCCCAGGCAGCGGCGAAGGCGCCGACTACCTGTGGATCATCGACCCGCTGGACGGCACCACCAACTTCATCCGCGGCGTACCGCACTTTGCCATCAGCATCGCCTGCAAATACCGCGGCCGCCTGGAACACGCAGTGATCATCGACCCGGTACGCCAGGAAGAGTTCACCGCCAGCCGCGGTCGTGGCGCCGCCCTCAACGGCCGCCGCATGCGCGTCAGCGCGCGCAAAGGCCTGGAAGGCGCATTGCTCGGCACCGGCTTCCCGTTCCGTGATGGCCAGCTCGACAACCTCGACAACTACCTGGGCATGTTCCGCGACCTCACTGGCCAGACCGCCGGCATCCGCCGCGCCGGCGCTGCCAGTCTGGACCTGGCCTATGTGGCTGCCGGCCGCTTCGATGCATTCTGGGAATTCGGCCTGTCCGAATGGGACATGGCTGCAGGCGCCCTGCTGATTCAGGAAGCCGGCGGCTTGGTGAGCGACTTCACCGGCGGTCACGAATTCCTGGAAAAAGGCCAGATCGTCGCCGGCAACACCAAGTGTTTCAAGGCTGTCCTCACCGCCATCCAGCCGCACCTGTCGACCGCGCTCAAGCGCTGATCCGCAGTGCAGGGCCGGCACAACGCCGGCCCTGCAGGCTCACCGCCACACTTGCCGCATAGCCGGCAACCGGGCTTAATCCAGCGACCTCGCCACGGATGCCCGCCATGACCAACCTCGCCGCCGAACTACCCAGCCCGTGCGCTACGCCGGCAGCCTTGCGCGCCCTGATCGAAAGTCGCCGCGCCGTCCGCCGCTTCACCGCCGAGCAGGTGCCTGACGCGATCATCCGCGACTGCCTGGAGCTGGCGGTACTCGCGCCCAACTCCTGCAACCTGCAACCCTGGAGCTTCCAGGTGGTGCGCGACCCGCAATTGCTCAGCCAACTGCATCACGTGTGCATGAGCCAGAACGCCGCCAAGGCACCGCTGATCATCGCCGTGCTGGCGCGCCCGGACACCTGGCGCCAGGCCTGCCAGAACGTCATCGACTACTGGCCCGAGACCGACGTGCCCGAGCGCATCCGCCACTTCTACCGTAAGACTGCGCCTTTCCAGTACAACCAGGGGCCGTTCGGCCTGCTGGGCCTGTGCAAGCGCCAACTGCTGCGCCTGGCAGCCCTGCGCAAGCCACTGATGCGCACACCCAACAGCCTGGCGCAGATGCGCCTATGGGCAGTGAAGTCCACCGCCCTGGCCGCAGAAAACCTGATGTTGGCGTTCCAGAGCCACGGTTACGCCACCTGCCCAATGGAAGGTTTCGACGAAGTACGCCTGCGCCAGACCCTCGACATCCCACGTCAAGCCATCCCCATCATGCTACTGGCGGTCGGCAAGCAAGGCGACAAGGCCATCTACAACCCGCGCCTACGCTTCCCGCTGGAGCAGCACGTGACCTGGTTATGAGGCCGCGACCCTGCGCCACTTCTAGAGCTTAATCAGCCAGATCAATAGTGCTGGGCAAGGCGAGACGACCGGTCATATGCTCGCTCCATGAACAGTATTCGACTCGATAAGCGTGACCTGATCCTCGCCAAAGGCGCCGCGGTAATGACCCGCCGCGGCTACCACGGCACCGGCGTGCAGGAAATCGTCCAGGCCGCCGGCATCCCCAAAGGCTCGTTCTACCACTACTTCGCCAGCAAAGAAGACTTTGCCCTGCAGGCCCTGGAGTTCATCTACCAGCCGCGCCTGCAGCGCTATGCCGAAGCCCTGAGCAACCCGGCGCTGAGCCCGCGCGCACGAATCCTGGCCTATTACGGCGAGCTGCTGGCGCACTTCCGCCAACAGGAACGCCTCGAATACCACTGCTTTATTGGCAGCCTGAGCTTTGAAATGAGCGAGCTGCTGCCCGCCATCGGCCAGCAGGTTGAAGCGGTCCTGCAGCAGTCCGCACTGACCCTGCAGCACTGCCTTGAGCAGGCGCAACAGGCCGGCGAACTGGCCGCCGATGAAGACTGCGCCAACCTCGCGGCCTTTATCGCCAACGCCTGGCAGGGCGTGCTGACGCGCCTGAAAGTCGGCAGCCAGACCCAGCCCGTGGAAGAGTTTGTCCAACGCCTTGAGCGCTTGCTCAAGGCCTGATTTTTTTC
>JAIERF010000388.1 GCA_019747075.1 Pseudomonadaceae bacterium | reverse complement strand
TTGGCGGTGCTGCTCAGCGGCACCGTCCAGGCGGCGGCCACGGACGACTATCTGAATGGTCTCAAGGCGCTCGACGCAGGTCGCCAGAGCGAAGGCCTGTACCTGCTGGAACAGGCGGCAGTGGCCGGTATGCCCGAGGCGCAGTTCCGCCTGGGCGAGCTGTTGCCCGGTCAGGATGGCGAGCGCTGGCTGCGTTCGGCTGTGCGTCAGGGTTCGGTGCTGGCGGCCAATAGCCTGGCACAGCGTTATTACGACGACACCCGTTACCGCCGGGCCGCGCAGTGCTGGTTGCTGGCGGCCAAGCAGGGCAACAGCGAGGCGCAGTCGCGTCTGGGGGCCTTGCAGGTGATCGGTTACGGGTTGCCCAAGGACCCGGTGCAGGCCTATGCCTGGCTGAACCTGGCCGCCAGTGCCGGCGATGCCGACGTGGTCGAGCTGCGCGACACCCTGGTGGAGCAGTTGGGCAAGGAGCGGCAAATGGCTGGCGAGGCCCTTTCGCGGGACTTGCTCGAACATCCGCCAACCCTGCCGGGCGAGCCGCCCTGCGGTGAGTGAGGGTGATTCTCGCGCGTCGTCTTAGGCGGCGCGCGGGTGGCCCGCTGCAACGGCGGGCTTAAGCACCAGATACAGGGCCAGCAGAATCAGTGCTCCACCGTACAGGTAGGCCCACGACAGCGGCTCATCCAGCAATAACACCCCCCAGAACACCCCGAACGGCGGAATCAGAAAGGTCACGGCCATGGATTTCAGCGGGCCGATGTCGCTGAGTAGCTGGAAATACAACACATAGGCCAGCGCCGTGCAGAGCAGCCCCAGGCCCAGCAGCGACAGCCAGACGTTGAGCCCGCCCCAGCTGGCCGGCGGTTGCTGCCACAGCGTCCAGGCAAACAGCGGCAGCAGGAACAGGCTGGCGCCGAGCATGCTGCCAAAGGCCGACAGGCGACTGTCGAGGCCGCCTTGCTGGTCCAGCCAACGCCGTGCGAGGAAGCCGGCAAAGCCGTAGCAGGTGGTCGCCAGCAAGCAGGCCAGGGCGCCCCACAGCAGTTCCAGGCTGAAGGCCAGTGGCCCGGTACGGGTCAGTACGGCCACCCCGAACAGGCCAAGAAACACCCCAAGGCCTTTGTTCAAGGTCATGCGCTCGGCAAAAAACAGAGCACCGATGAGCGTGCCCATTAGCGGCGTGGTGGCGTTGAAAATTGCCGAGTAGCCGGCCGGCAACACCAGGGCGGCGAGGGTGTACATCAGCGCCGGCAGGCCGGAATTGATTACCCCGAGCAGCAGCACCTGTTTGAACTTGCCGCGAAAATCCAGCTTTACGCTCAGCACCAGGAGCAGGACGAACAGGCCGAGGCCCGCCAGTATCACGCGAAAGAACGCGCTCGGCACGGCGCCGAGGACCGGGGCGGCCACGCGCATAAACAGGAAACTAGCGCCCCAGATGGCGGCAAGGCCAATCAGGCGCAGGTAGGCAGAGGTGGACACAGTACAAGCTCGCAAGCGGAGTAGGCCGACCATTGTTGGTGGCAATGGCGGCCAAGGCAATGCGGTTCTTGGTTAGCGGTGCTGTGTGCACTGCCATCTGGGATGGGTTAGAAGGTCTTGCTGGCGCTGGCCATCAGGGTCGCGCTGCAGACGTCGTCGTACCCCATAAAGTTCAGGCATTCGGCTTTCGACAGGTCGGTGTCGATATAGCTCAGGCCCCAGGTCACGCCGAGCAGGTCGCGGGTCAGTTTGATTTCCCAGTCGCGGTAGTCGGAGCGGCTGCTGCTGAAGTCGCTGTTCCAGAACGCCTCATCCTTGTAATCGACATATTCATAGCGGGCTTCGAAGCCGATCTCGGCTGGCAGCAGCGTGCGGTAGCCGATGAAGGCCGAGGCAAGGTCCTCGTTCTGGGCGCCGGTGTGCCAGTTGCCGTTTTCATCTTCGTAGTCCGGGCCTTTTACGTTGCTGGCGTATTTGGCTCCCAGCAGCACGCCGTAGGCGTCCAGAGTGGCCTGTACGTCACTTTGGTTGTATTGGCTGGCGCCGGAGAAATCATACTGGGTGTACCAGGTGTCCAGGCTGATGTCGTCGGTAATCTGCCAGTAGTAGCCGGCGTAATACTCGAGTTCCTGGCGGGCCTCGTCGTCATGGCCAAAGTCGACATTGGAGGTCCAAACCCCGGCATACAGGCCGCTGGCGTGACTGAGCATCACGTTCAGTTGGGCGGCTGGGTCGCCCATGGTCTGTGAGATACCGCTGAAGCGGTAATCGCTGACCAGGGTCGGGGTGATGACCAGGCTGAACTGTTCGTTGAGGTCGATGGCCTGAGCGCTGGCCAGAGGCAGCAGGGCGAGGCCGGCGAGGGCGAAGCGGAAAGCGGCGCGCATGGGTGAGTCCTTGTTGTTATTGAGGGTGAATCAGGGCTGCGCCCGTCCCGGGCTAACGGGGAGCAGGACCGTTAACACTGGCCGGAGGCAGACAACGGGGGTGTCAGGCGTTACAGCGCCTGGGCAACAGCGGGCGTGGTTTCGGCGCGGTACACCGACTTGCCGGCAAAGAAGGTTTCGAGCACCTGGGTGTCGAACAGCTCGCTGTCGCTGACCTTGAACACGTCGCGGTCGAGGACGATCAGGTCGGCTTGCTTGCCGGGCGCCAGGGAGCCGATCTGCTGGTCCAGGCGCAGGGCCTTGGCAGCGTTCAGGGTGTAGGCATAGAACATGCTTTCGCGGTCGATGCTTTCCTTGGCATTCAGTACGCCCAGCGGGCCTTTACGGGTGCTGGCCTGGGCGATGGCGTTCCACGGATTGGGGCTGGACACCGGCCAGTCGCTGGCGCCGGCAATGGTCGCGCCGGCCTTGTGCAGCGAGCGCGCCGGATACTGGTATTGGTAGGTCATGGCACTGACGTAAGGCTTGACCAGTTCTTCGGTGTAGCTCTCAGCGGTGGCCCATAGCAACTGCATAGAGGCGATTACACCGAGCTGCTTGAAGCGCGGGAACTCCTTCGGATTGACCAGTTGCAAGTGGCTGATGCTGTGCGGCATCGGGGTTGGGTTGAGCTTGCGTGCGTATTCCACGCCGTTCAGCGTTTCACGCACCGCGCGGTCACCGACGGCGTGCATATGTACGATCCAGTCGCGTTTCTCCGCCGCGGCTACCAGCTGGCCAAAGTTGGCCGGGTCGATCAGCAGCTCGCCGCGCTTGAGGCTGTTTTTAAACGGGTCGAGTACCGCTGCGGTTTGCCCGGGAAACTCCATGACCCCGTCGGCAAAGACCTTGATGCCGGGGAAGCTCAGGTTTGGCACGCCCTTGAACTGCTGCATGACCTTGTCGATCACGGCCAGATCGGCCGGTTTGCTCTTCGGGTGAGCGATCATCAGGGCGGCGACGTGGGCACTGAGTTCGCCGTTTTCGGCGAGCTTGCGGTACAGCGGCAGAACGCCGGTGGTCTTGTCGGTTGGGATTAGCTCGAATACCGAATCACCGATGCCAGCATTGGCGGCAGCGTCCATCCAGGCGGTCACGCCAACCTGGTTGTTAAGTTTCACCGCTTCACGGGTCGCATCGAGCATGAATTCGTGGCTAGGCGCTGGCAGTTGGCTGCGTACCCGATCCCAAGCGTTCTCAGCTAAATAGCCGTTAGGGGTGAAGTCGGCTGCATGGCCGAAATAGTTTTGTTCTTTCTCGGGCAGACTCTTCACCAGGGCGGCGTCGATCTTGACCCGTTTGAGCATGGCATTGTTGGCCCAGCCGGTGTGCCCGTCGATGCCGTTGAGCACTACCGGTTGGTCGGCCCAGCGGCCCTGGTTGAAGATCTTGCCGATTTCAGCGCTTTGTTCCCAATAGGCCGAACTCGCGCCGTCAATCAGGATCACGTCAGCGTGGCGTGCATGCCCAGCGTTGTCCTGCTCGATGATCCACTGCTCAAGCTCTGCCAGTGGTTTCACTTCGTCATACAGGTTGGCCCCCATGCTGGCCATGGCCCCCATGATCGGGTGGCTGTGGGTGTCGATCATGCCGGGCATCAGCACCTTGCCGGCCAGGTCGATGCGCTGGGTCTTGCCATCGGCCAGGGCGTTGATCGCGGCATTGCTGCCAACCTGGAGGATTTTGCCATCCTCCACCGCCACGGCTTGCTGCAAGGCCTGGCCGGGTTCGCCGGTAAACACCTTGGCGTTGGTGATGATCAAATCGGCGGCGGCCATCGATTCCAGTGAGGCACAAGCCAGCGCAACGCTGAGCAGGCTTGGAATAAACCGTTTCATGGGGACTCCCTTGTTTTTATTAGGCTTGCTGCGAGACTAAGCAAGTTCGTCAGGCAGCGGAATGCCAGTTTCGGGCACAACTTTTGTTCCTGTTGGGAGTCAATGGTGGATAAATTCAACGCGCTGACCACCCTGGTGTGCGTGGTCGAGCAGAACAGCTTCAGCCGTGCCGCCGAGCAGCTGGGCAAGACCCCCTCGGCCGTGGCCAAGGCCATTGCGGCGCTGGAAGAAGAGCAGGGCATCCGCCTGTTCGAACGCACCACAAGGCGTATGCAGCTGACCGAAGCCGGCCGTCTGTATGCCCAGGCCGCGCGTGAGGCGCTGAATTGCCTGAGCAATGCCAGCGAGGAAATCGGCCAGATGCAGCACGGCCTGCATGGCGAGCTGCGCATCTCGGCGGCGCTGGCCTTTGGCCCGGCGTTTCTCGCCGAAGTCTGTGCGGCGTTCTGCCTGGCGCACCCGCAGCTGCGTTTGCAGGTGGACTTGAGTGACAACGACCAGTTCATCCTCGAAAGCGGCCACGACCTGATCCTGCATGAGGGCGCTTGCGACATCCCCGGCCTGATTGCCCGGCCGGTGGGCAGCAACCGCATCGTCCTGAGTGCCAGCCCGGCTTACCTGGCGCGCCAGCCATTGGCAGTGACGCCGGCGACCTTGGGCGAACATGAGTGGTTGATGTACAAACACCCGGCGCTCAGCCGCCATTACTGGACCTTTCGCCAGGCCGAGCAGGTGATGCGCATCGAGCAACCGGTGCCGCGCATCCTCAGCGACAACTACGACTTTCTCCTGGCCAACGCGCTGGCCGGCGCCGGCCTGTTGATTACGCCCTGGTGGAGCGCCGCACCGTACCTGGCCGATGGCCGTCTGGTGCGCCTGATGAGTGATTGCGAGCTCGACCCGGATGCCTTTGGTGCGCATATCCTGGCGGTCTACCCGAGCCATCGGCGGGCTACCCACAAGGTCCAGGTGTTTATTCAGTTTCTCGAAGCCTTCCTGCGCGAACGCGGTTATGCCTGACAGGCAAGAATATCCGGCTAGGATTCAGTCCCTGCGCCGCGCTACTCTTGGTTGATCGTCATGGCTGTGCCGCAGAGGAATAAATGGACAAGCTCAGTGCCCTCAATATGTTTGTCGTTACTGCCGAGTTGGGCAGCTTCAGTCGCGCGGCTGAACAGTTGGGCAAGACCCCGTCGGCGCTGACCAAGGCGGTTGGCCATCTGGAAGACGAACTGGGCGCGCGCCTGTTCGAGCGCTCGACCCGGCGCCTGGTGTTGACCGAGGCCGGCCTGCTGTACCTGGACACGGCGCGGCAAGTGTTGGCCAGCCTGCGCGAGGCCGGCGAGGAGATTGGCCAGTTGCAGCACAGCCTGCACGGCACCTTGCGACTGACGGCACCGCTGGCTTTGGGGCCGGCGTTTTTCAACGAGGCCTGCGCAGCCTTTATGGCTGAGCATCCGCAGTTGAAACTGCAGATTAATCTCAGTGATGCCTATGTCGATCTGCTGGAGGCGGGTATCGATCTGGCCCTGCGCGAAGGCCGTGGCGATGTACCGGGAATGATCGTTAAGCCGCTGGCGGCCAGCCGTATTGTGTTGTGTGCCAGCCCCGAGTATCTGCAGCGCTGTGGTACGCCGCAGAGCGCGGACGATCTGCTTAGCCATCAGACCCTTATTTATGAACACGTGGCGCTGGATCGGCGCTGGCGCCTGAGCCGCGATGAGCAGACGTTTACCCTGCAGCCACAAGGGCGTTTGAGCAGCGATAACTATGACTTGCTGCTGGCCGCCTGTTTGGCCGGCCAAGGCGTGCTCGATTGCCCGCACTGGAGCGTGCAACCGTTGTTGGCCAGCGGCTGGTTGGTGCAGGTACTGCCCGACTACCAGATCACTCCGGACGCCTTCGGTCCGCTGATCCTGGCCATGTACCCCAGTCACCGCCGCGCCACCCGCAAGGTGCAGGCGTTTATCGAGTTTATCGAGGCTTACCTGGCTGCCCGGCAGCTGGCGTAGGGCAGTTGGTGCCGGGCGAGAAGTTGTCTTGCGCGGCGGTTAGGCTTTTCCTTGAGCGCTGCACTGGCTAAGCTCGCCACTCTTTCTTTTCTCCGCGTAGAGGCTTTCTCATGCCACAGCAATGGCCGGCCAGCGACATCGCCAAGCTTATCCTCGAAGGCTTTGACGATTACCGCGAACACTTCCGCCAGATCACCAATGGCGCGCGGGTGCGTTTCGAGCAGGCGCAGTGGCAGGAAATCCAGCAGGCATCGGCCGCGCGGATCAACCTGTATGAAGAGAAGGTCGCCGAAGTGACCGAGCTTTTGCGTCAGGCCCACGCCGACGAGGTGCTGCTGGATGTCAGCCAGTGGCCGCTGGTGAAGAGCGCCTATATCGCCCTGATCGATCTGCGTTTTGACGACGAGTTGGCGGAAACATGGTTCAACTCGATCTTTTGTGGCCTGTTCAAGCACGATCAGATCAGCGACGGCTGCATGTTTATCCACACCACGCGCCCAGCGCTGCGGGTCAACGAGCGGGCACCGCAGGTACGCCAGTATCACCCCCAGGGCGACTTGGAGACGGCACTGCGCCAGTTGTTCGAGGATTACCGTTTCGAGGTGCCCTACGAGGACCTGGAGCGTGACCTTGGCCATGTGCTTAGCCAACTGCGGCAGAACCTGCCGGACTGGGTGTGCAAGGACCCGGAGCTGTGCATCGAGCTGTTCGCCTCGCGCCTGTACCGCAACAAAGGCGCCTATGTGGTGGGGCGCATCTTCACCCGCGACGAGCAGTGGCCGCTGGTAATTCCCTTCCTGCACCGTGAGGGCCAGGGCATTCAGGTGGATGCGCTGATTACCGACGAGGCGGAGGTGTCGATCATCTTCTCCTTCACCCGTTCCTATTTCATGGTGCGGGTCGGCTACCCGGCGGAGTTCATCGGCTTTTTGCGACGCATCATGCCGGGCAAGCACATTGCCGAGCTGTACACCTCGATCGGTTTCTACAAGCACGGCAAGTCGGAGTTCTACCGCGCGCTGATCAACCACCTGGCCAATGTCGATGACAAATTCATCATGGCGCCGGGCGTGCGCGGCATGGTCATGAGCGTGTTCACCCTGCCGGGCTTCAATACCGTATTCAAGATCATCAAGGACCGTTTCTCGCCGTCGAAGAACGTCGACCGCGCCACCGTGCTGGAGAAATACCGCATGGTGAAAAGCGTCGACCGCGTCGGGCGCATGGCGGACACCCAGGAGTTTGCCGATTTCCGCTTCCCGCTGAGCAAGTTCGACCCCGAGTGCCTGGCCGAACTGCTGGAGGTGGCACCGTCCACGGTACAGGTCGAGGGCGATGTGGTGCTGGTGCGCCACTGCTGGACCGAGCGACGGATGACGCCGCTGAACATCTACCTGGAGCACGCCAACGAGGCCCAGGTGCGCGATGCGCTGGAAGAGTACGGTCTGGCCATCAAGCAACTAGCGGCGGCGAATATCTTCCCTGGCGACATGCTGCTGAAGAACTTCGGCGTCACCCGTCACGGCCGCGTGGTGTTCTATGACTACGACGAAATCTGCTACCTGACCGAAGTGAACTTCCGCAAGATCCCCGAGGCCCGCTACCCGGAAGACGAGATGTCGTCCGAGCCGTGGTACTCGGTGGGGCCGCTGGATGTGTTCCCCGAGGAGTTTCCGCCGTTCCTGTTCGTCGATATTCGCCAGCGCCGCTTGTTCAACCAGCTGCATGGCGACCTGTTTACCGCCGAATACTGGCAGGGGCTGCAGGCGGCCATTCGCGAGGGCAAGGTGATCGACGTATTCCCTTATCGACGCAAGGGCGATGCGGTCTGAGCATGCCTGATGGCACGGCGCGGGCCCGCTGCGGGCGCTGTCAACGGCCGCAGAGTCATTGCTTGTGTGCCCTGATTCCACAGCTGCAGAGCCGTACGCGGGTGTTGATTTTGCAGCACCCGGAGGAAAGCCGGCATGCCTTGAATACGGCACGCCTAGCGGCCTTGGGTCTGATCAATGGCGAACTGCAGGTGGGCGAGCAATTTGCCGACTTGGCGAGCTGGCTGGCTGACCCGGCGTATCAGGCCTGCTTGCTGTTCCCCGGTGACGACGCGCAGCCGTTAGCGACCGTTGCCGCCAGCGCTAGCGAGCGGCCACTGTTGCTGGTGGTGCCGGATGGCACCTGGCGCAAGGCGCGCAAGCTGCTGTACCTCAATCCCTTGTTGGCTGCATTGCCGCGGGTATGTTTGCCGACGGGGCTGGAGTCGCGCTATCGCCTGCGCAAGGCGCCGATGGCCGGCGCCTTGTCGACCCTGGAGGCCATCGTCGTGGCGCTGGAGGCGTTGGAAACGCCGCAGTCGTTCGCGGCCTTGCTGCAACCGTTCGAGGCGCTGATAGACGGGCAGATTGCGGCCATGGGCGAACCCACTTATCAGCGCAATCATGGTCGTGATCCGTCATCCGCTTAACGCTCGCGCAGGGCTTCGGCGCGGGCTTTAAGCACCGGTTTGAGTAGGTAGTCGAGGACACTTTTTTCGCCGGTGATGATGTCTACCGTGGCGATCATGCCGGGGATGATCAGCAGTGGGTGGGCGTCGCTGCCGAGGTGGTTTTTGTCGGTGCGCACTTGGATCAGGTAGAAGCTGTTGCCTTCTTCATCGGTGATGGTGTCGGCGCTGATCAGCTCCAGGTTGGCCTTGAGGCCGCCGTAAATGGTGTAGTCGTAGGCGCTGAACTTGACCATGGCTTTTTGCCCGGGGTGCAGGAAGGCCACGTCTTGCGGACGGACCTTGGCCTCGATCAGCAGGTTGTCTTCCAACGGCACGATTTCCAGCAGATCGCTGCCAGGCTGGACCACGCCGCCGATGGTGTTGACCTTGAGCTGCTTGATGATGCCGTGCACCGGCGATTGCACGGTGGTGCGGCTAACGCGGTCCTCGATGGCCAGGCTGCTGGCGGTGATCTTTTGCAGTTCGGTGCGCACCTCGTTGAGCTCCTTGAAGGCGTCGGAGCGAAACGCTAGTTCGGACTCTTCCATCTTGCTTTTGATTTCGCTGATGCCCGCCTGCGCCCGTGGGATGGCCAGGGTGGTGGCGTCCAGTGAGCCGCGCATTTCCACGGCACTGCGGCGCAAACGGAGGATCTCCACTTCGGAAATGGCGCCGCTGCTGACCAGTGGCTGCGACATGTTCAGCTCTTGCTGGATCAGGCCGAGGCTGGAGCGGTATTGCTGCTGTTTGGAACTGAACTCGGCCAGCTCCTGGGTCTTTTGCCGGAGTTGCTCGTTGAGGGTGCGTTGTTCGCTGTGCAGACGGTCCTGGCGCGAGTTGTACAGGGCCAGCTCGTCCTCGACCAACTGCGGCGCCTTCAGGGTTATTTCGGCGGGCATCTCCAGGGGGCGGCCTGCTGCTTCCGCTTGCAGGCGTTCCAGGCGGGCGGTGAGGGCCATGCGGTCGGCATCGCTTTCGCCACGGTTGGAGAGAAAGCGGGTGTCATCCAGGCGCAGCAGTACATCACCTTTGTTCACCAGTTGCCCTTCGCGGACGAAAATTTCGGCGACGATGCCGCCTTCCAGGTTCTGGATGACCTGGATCTTGCTCGACGGAATGGCCTTGCCTTCGCCCATGGTCACTTCTTCCAGCACCGCAAACTTGGCCCAGACCAGGGCCGTCAGCAGCAGCAGACTGACCAGCCAGACGGTGATGCGCGCCAGGGTCGGTGAGTCTTCCAGCAGGGTGCCGTCCACCTCGGGCATAAACTCGGTGTCGGGCTTTTGTCGCCATTGGGTGACGTATTCGCGCAGCGACTGGCTGAGTTCCATCAGGGGCGTCCTACAGGGCGGCAGGGCCGACACGGCCCTTGCGCAGGGCTTCGATGACGGCCTCTTTGGGGCCGTCGGCAACGATATGGCCGTTATCCAGCACGATCAGGCGGTCCACCAGGCTGAGCATGGAGGTGCGGTGAGTGATCAGCAGCAGGGTCTTGTTTTTTGCCCAACTGTGCAGGCGGTTGCGCAGGATGTCCTCGCTGGTGTTGTCCATGGCGCTGGTGGGCTCATCGAAGAGCAAGATGGGCGGGTCAAGCAGCAGTGCGCGGGCCATCAGTACGGTCTGGCGCTGGCCACCGGAGAGCAGCTGGCCGCGCTCTCCCACGGGCCGGTCGAAGCCTTGTGGGTGTTGCCGGGCAAGATCGCCGACGCCGGTCATTTCCGCGACTTCGAGCATGCGCTCGTCGCTGACATAGCGAGCGCCTAAGGTCAGGTTGTCGCGCAGGCTGCCGGCCAGCAGGGGCAGGTCGTGGGCGACATAGCCGATCTGGTGGCGCAGGTCAGCGACATCCAGTTGCCGTAGATCGAGTCCGTCCAGCAGCAGCTGGCCTTCTGCTGGCGGATAGAAGCCCATCACCAGACGCGCCAGGGTACTTTTGCCCGAGCCGCTGCGGCCGATGATGCCGATGTGTTCGCCAGCCTTCATGCGCAGGCTGATATTGGCCAGCGCCGGGGTGCTCTGGCCGGGATAGCTGAAGCTGACCTGGCGTACATCCAGGGCCCCTTTCAGGTGGGTGCGTTCCAGGGGGCGCTGTTTGGCTTGGCGCTCCTGGGGCAAAGTCATCAGGGCGTCGGTGCTTTGCATGGTCAGCCGGGCTTGCTGGTAACGGGTGATCAGCCCGGCAATTTGCCCCAAGGGCGCCAGAACCCGGCTGCCGAGCATGTAGCAGGCCACCAGCGCGCCGACACTGAGGTCGCCTGCGGTGATGCTGTAAACGCCGACGACGATGGTGGCCATGCCCGCAACTTGCTGGAGGAACAGGGTGCCGTTCATGGCCACGGCCGCCAGCAGGCGTGAGTGGCTGTCCAGCCGGGCCAGGGCGCCGTGGGTGCTTTCCCATTTGTGCTGGCGTTCGCTTTCGGCGCTACAGGCCTTGAGGGTTTCCAGGCCGCCGAGGGTTTCGATCAACAGCGCCTGACGGGCGGCGCCGAGGGCCAGGCTGCGTTGCACGGTGTCGCGCAGGCGGCTCTGGATGATGAAGGCAAACACGGCAGTGATCGGGAAGGCCAGGATCGGGATTATCACCAGGGGGCCGCCCAGCAGGCCGATGACCAGCAGCATCAGGACGGTGAAGGGCAGGTCGATCAGGCTGGTCAGGGTCACTGCGGTGAGAAATTCGCGCAGGCCCTGGAAGTCATGAATGCTTTGGGCAAAGCCGCCAACCGTGGCCGGGCGAGCGCTCATCGACATGCCGGTGATGCGCTCGAACAGGGTGGCGGACAGGATGACGTCGGTCTTCTTGCCGGCGGTATCCAGCAGATGGGCGCGTAACACCCGCAACAGCAGCTCGAAGGCGGTGCCGATAAACAGGCCGATGACCAGCACCCAGAGGGTCGACAAGGCCTGGTTGGGGACCACGCGGTCGTAGGTTTGCATGACGAACAGCGGCACCATCAGGCCCAGCAGGTTGACTAGCAGGCTGGCCAACAAGGCATCGCCATACAGGCCGCGGGAGAGTTTTAGGGTGTCGCGAAACCAGGCCTCGACCCGTGGCACCAAGGGTTTGCGGGCTTCTTCCAGCTCGTGCCGTGGGCGGGCGAACAAGGCCTGGCCGCTGTAGGCGGCGGCCAGTTCGTCGCGGCTGACCCATTGCTCGCCGCCGTCGGCTTCGCAGGGCAGTACCAAGGCCTGCTGCTTGTCGCCCCAGCGGGTCAGCACGCTGCTACGGCCGTTTTTCAGCAGCAGCAACACCGGCAGGTTGAGACTGGAGATGGCGCTCAGTTCACGTCGCAACAAGCGCCCTTGCAGCCCGGCACGGGCGGCGGCGCGGGGCAGTAGTTCGGCCGACAGGCGTTGCTCGGGCAACGGCAAGCCGGCAGTCAGGCTGGCACGACTGGCGGGGCAGTCGTGCAGCTTGCAGAGGATCAACAGGCCATCCAGCAGCGGATCATCGTGGCTAAGCCGCGGATCGCCCACCGGTCCAGGCCGTTCCATGGTCGTCAATGGCAACTACTCCTGTGCACTGCGTTTTCCGGCTGTTAGCCGGTGGAGCTGTTACTGCGTTGCGCCTTGTCGGGTTGTTGCGCGTTAACGTTGTGCACCGGGGCCGTTAGCGCGGGTTATTTCATCTCCGGCAGGCTGGCCTGGTTTTCTACATCGCTGAGGGCCACAGCTTCTGTCGGTACGACAATGTTCTGTTGCTTCAATAGGGCGCCCGTAGCGGCGACTACCCGGTACATGGAGAACTCTTCGGTATAGCGCACCTCGGTGTAGCGGCGGTTAGCGGTGAACAGTTCGTTTTCACTGTCGAGCAGATCCAACAGGGTGCGCTGGCCCAGGGTGAACTGCTGCTGATAGGCCTCTCGCACACGTGCAGAGTAATCAGCATAGTCGCGCGCCTTGGGGGTTTGCAGGCGGGCGTTGTCCATGGCGTTCCAGGCCAGGGCGAGGTTCTCGTTGAGTTCGCGCAGGGCGTTGTTACGGATATCCATGGCTTCGTTGATCTTGTAGGCCGATGACTGCAGGCGGGCCTTGTCGCGCATGCCGTTAAACAGGTTGTAGTTCATCGACACGCCGGCACGCCAGCCGTTGGCGTGGCCGTTCTCGCCCGAGGCGTCATTATCTGCGTTGGTGGCCAGTTCGGCATCGAAGCGTGGGTAGAAGGGTGATTTGGCCGATTCGTATTGCTTCTCGGCAGCCTGCACATCGGCTTGCGCGGATTTCAGCAGTGGGTTGTTGCTGGCCACGCTTTGCCGAGCGCTGTTGATGTCAGTCGGCATGGCGCTTTTGATGCTGGCCGGGGAGGCCAGGTCGTCAGCCGGGCGGCCAGTAACACTGAGAAAGCTGGCCTCGGCATCGGCCAGATTGACCTGCTCGGTGTAGAGGTTATTTTGCGCCAGGGCCAAGCGGGCTTCGGCCTGGTCGGAGTCGGCGGTACGGCCCACGCCTTGGTCGCTGCGCAGGCGGATCTGGTCATGCATGCGCAAGTGCGCCTGCAGGTTATTGGTGGCCAGGGTGACCATCTCGCGGCGCTTGAGCACGTCGAGGTACACCTCGATGGTGCGCAATGCCAGCGCCTCGGCGGTGCCCAGGGTGTAATAGGCGCGCGAGTTAACCACCGCCTCGGTGCGTGCTACTTCGTTGGGGGTGTTGAAGCCGTCAAACAACATCTGCCGCAAGCGCAGTTCTGAGGTGCCGTAGGTCAGGGTTTCCTTGTTGTGAGTGCCTGGGGACAAGGCGCGGGTACTGGGTGTGTCGGAGTTCTGCCGACCGTAGCCCGCGAGCACATCGACGCTCGGCAGGTAGCCGCCCTTGGCCACTTTGACTTCCTCGTCGGCAGACAGGCGAGAGTTTTGGCTGGCCTGGATCTGTGGGTGGTTTTCGACTGTGCTTTGAATAGCTTCGGTCAGGGTCATGGCGTGGGCAGGGGCGCAGCTCATGGCGAGCACGATACTGCTGCAGAGAAGGTTCGGACGGCGCATGAAGTCGATCTCCTTGGATGCTGTTTTATTCCTGTCGCCAAGTAATTGACGATTTTACCTGTTCAACTGATTCAGGCTTGTAACTAGATAGCTAAGAACATCTTCTCGCTTGCCTAAGAAAACTTTGTAACAAGTGCTATGCCGAAAAAATCTTATGCAGTCGGCAGAAAGCAGCACATTGTTTTATCTCGTAGTCATGTAATACGTGGCTTATAGCTATTGCGTGACGAGAATTAGGTGGTCGGTGTGACCGTAGTAAGGAAGGGGCAAGTGGCTGTTTTTGAGGGTGTTGGTGGTGACGTTTTTCGCGACATTTAATTGTCGTTATATTTTTTGGCGTCATGGCAGCAAGGCCTCTGGCTAACAGAACTGGCGTATTCCTACGTGATTTGACGGGTGCATTGACCTTTTGAGCATGTGCCGACGGTGGTCGGCAGCGGTGTTGCGGAGGATGGACTCATGGCTACGTTGATCGGTGTCGTCAGACAAGTAGTAGGCGAGGTTTACGCAGTCGCTGGCGACGGAACGCGCCGACTTCTAACCGAAGGTGATCGTGTGTTTGCCGGTGAGCAACTGGTCACCGGCGTGGATGGTTCTGTGGCTGTGGCACTCGCAGGCGGCGGCGAGTTGACCCTGGGGCGAGACAGCACCCAGCTGCTCGATAGCCAACTGCTGGCCCAGGCGCGGGCTGATGGTGCAAACGATGCGCCGGCAGAGGCCGCGCCCGCGGCGCCCAGTCAGCAAGAACTGACCGATGTCGAAAAACTGCAAGCGGCCATTGAGGCCGGCGTCGACCCTACGCAAAACGCTGAAGCCACTGCTGCCGGGCCTGGCGCAGGCGGTGCCGGTGGTGCGGGTGGCGCAGGCGGTGGTCACTCCTTTGTGCTGCTGGGTGAAACCGGCGAGGTGGTTGATCCGGTTATTGGCTACCCCACGGGGCCGATTGGCTCGGCACCGGAGTTTCCGGTGGCGGAAGTGGCGGGTGTTCCTGAGCCTGAGGTTGTGGACTTCACGCCGGGCATCGACGTTGAGTATCAGGATGCCGAAGGCCAGGTCGTTGCTGGGCCTGGCGTGGTTGATGAAGAAGCCTTGGCCGATGGCAGCAACCCAGGCAGTGCCGCCGAGCAAGTCAGTGGACGCATTGTTATCAACTCCCCGGATGGTATTTCTGCCCTGCAGATTCAGGACTTCAACGGCAATTACATTGATGTGACCAATGGTGGCGTAGTCCAGGGGCAATACGGTGTGCTTACCGTCGACGGCGCCGGTAATTGGACCTATACGCTTAGCGATAACACCCTCGACCACACGAATCCGAATGCCAATGGTGCTGCCGACCAGGTCGGCGAAAGCTTCTCGGTACGCATGTTTGATCTGGATGGCGATGTATCGCCAACCGTGCAGTTGAATGTGCAGATCAACGATGACAATCCCAACGTCAGTTTTGGCCAGGGCGAGTTCTCTGCGCTGGTTGTGGACGAGACCGGTCTTGGTCTGAGCGGGACAGGTAATTTCGCCGGCGCCTTCCAGGCCAATGTCGGCGCGGATGGCGGTGTCGTTGCTTATGCGCTTGAGATCAACAGCCTCGACAGCGGCCTGCGGGATGTCGCCACGGGTGCAGTCATCGAGTTGCATCTGGTGGGTGGCACTATTCAGGGCTGGGTTGATGGTGATCCCGCCGTAGTGGCGTTCACGGCTGCAGTCGACGCGTCAGGTGATTTGAGCCTGACCCAACTGCGGGCTCTGCAGCATTCGGATACGACCAGTAATGACGAGCCTTTGGCTATCGCCGGTGGCGTCATTCGGTTGGTTGCGGTTGCGACTGATGGAGATGGCGACAGCGCCAGTGCCAATCTGGATTTGGGTGGTCTGTTGGTGTTCCGGGACGACGGCCCAAGCCTGACTGTGAACGCAGACATTTCACGCGAAGAGCAGCTTGCACTTTCGGTCAATGTGGATGAAACCGAGGGCGATGAGCGCTTGGCGGTGGGCGAGTTGGACACCGACGGCAATACCGACGATGCAGGCCTAGGGCTTGGTCAGGTCACGACGAATGTGGCGGGTGGTTTGACCAGCCTGTTTGCGGCTCTGGGCGGTAGCTATGGCGCGGACGGAGCAGGCACCACCACGGGCGTATTGAGTTTTGTCGGCTTCCCAGCTGAGGGCGGGTTGGCGACCAACCTGTCCTCGACGGCAGGTGGAGCGATCACCCTGTTCCTTGAGGGAGGCGTGATCGTGGGCCGGGATGCTGATGGCGGCGATCCGGTGTTCACCATTGCCATCGTCGGCGAGCAGCTGCAAACCACACTGTTTGAAGCGCTGGAACATCCCAATAACGCCACCTTCGATGAGGCTGTGCAACTGCAGCTAGTGGCAGACGGCGCGGTGCAACTGCAATACGACGTGACCCGCGTGGATGCCGATGGTGACAGCATCACCCAATCGGCCACGGTGGACCTGATCAGCCACACCACGCTTGAGGGCGAGGAACAGGAAGGCGGTGTCAGTAATACCAGCTACTTCAGTTTTGATGACGATGGCCCATCGGTGACGGTGACCTTGAGAGAAGGTGGCGCGGTTGCCACGGATGAAACCAGTGACCTGAATGTCCTGAAGACAGCCAGCGGTGCTGCGGTCGACA
>JAIERF010000256.1 GCA_019747075.1 Pseudomonadaceae bacterium | reverse complement strand
AAAAACCTGAGAAACCTCTGCAAGCCTTATGTTTACTGGGTTCTCTCAGCTATTTAAGAAAAAGGAGTGTTACGGTGACTTCGATCGAGCGGGCCGACTTCGAGCACCTGCCCGGCGAGCTGGGCGATCTGTTGTTCCAAGTGGTCTATTACAGCCAACTGGCGCAGGAGGAAGGGCGCTTCGAGTTTGCCGCGGTGGTCGATGGCATTACCCGCAAGCTGATTCGCCGCCACCCCCATGTGTTTGTCGATGGCGATCTGTATGGCGCGCCCGATGCGGCGCGGCTCGAAGAAGCTGCCGTCAAGCAGCGCTGGGAGGAACTCAAGGCCGAAGAGCGCGCCGCCAAGGCCGCTGTGCCCGAGCAGCTGTCGTTGCTCGATGATGTGCCCCAGGCGCTGCCGGCCCTGAGTCGGGCGATCAAACTGCAGAAGCGCATGGCCCAGGTTGGCTTCGACTGGCCGGAGGCCTTGCCCGTGGTGGACAAGGTCCGCGAAGAGCTGGACGAAGTGCTGGAGGCCATGAGCGAGAACGACCCGCAGGCCATCAGTGAGGAGGTCGGTGACCTGCTGTTTGTGGTCACCAACCTGGCCCGTCACCTCAAGGTCGACCCGGAAAGCGCCTTGCGCGCGGCCAACGCCAAGGTCGAGCGGCGCTTTCGTTTTATCGAACAGGCATTGCGCGAAGCCCAGCGGCCCATTGAGAATTGCACCCTTGATGAACTGGACGCCCTTTGGGGTGAAGCCAAAAAACAGGAAAAGCACGGCCTTGGCTGTGACTGACACTGCCCACCTCTCAACGTGTAAGGCGTAGGTTATGAGTCTTTCCCTTCGTGATCAGCTGCTCAAAGCCGGGCTGGTCAATGAAAAGCAGGCCAAACAGGCCGGCAAGCAGAAGCAGAAACAGCAGCGTCTGGAAAAGAAAGGCCAGATCGAAGTCGATGACTCGCAGCAGCAGGCCGCCCTGCAAGCCAAGGCAGAGAAGATCGCCCGCGACCAAGAGCTGAACCGCCAGCAGCAGGAAAAGGCCGAGCAAAAGGCCCGTGCCGCGCAGATCAAGCAACTGATCGAAGTGTCACGTCTGCCCAAGCTGACCACCGAGGATTACTACAACTTCGTTGACGACAAGAAAGTTAAACGTCTGTCGGTCAACAAGTTGATGCGCGACAAGCTCAGCAGCGGCTCCCTGGCCATCGTCCAGCACGGCGGCGGCTACGAAGTGATTCCGCGCGAAGCGGCGCTGAAGATTCAGGAACGCGATCCGCGCCGGGTGCTGCTGCTCAACACCCAGACCGAAGCGCCGGATGCCGATGATCCGTATGCGGCCTATCAGGTACCCGATGACCTGATGTGGTAACGGCTCGTAATTCTCAGGCATAAAAAAGCCGGGCAATGCCCGGCTTTTTTATGCGGTGTCGCGGTTTATTCAGCAATGCCGGTGACCGGCTTGCCGTCGACGATGCCGTCCTTGAGCATGATCTGGTATTCCTTGCCGTCAGTTTCGGCTTGATGCAGGCGCACCAGCAGGTAGTCCCAGTCTTTGGCGAACCAGAGCACGGTCTTGCGCTTGCTCTTGGTGGGGTCGCGTACTCGCTCGACCTTGATCGCGTCGATCAGGCCAGCCTTGGTACGCACCCGCTCACTGCCCAGCACGCGAAAATCATAGGTCTCGATCTCGTCGCCATCGACCACTTGGTAGCTCATGCTTTTTTGCCCGGCAGCCACGGCAAATTGCAGTTCCAGCTGATAGGTCGACTTGTCCTGCAGGCCACGATTGAGTGGCAGCCGCACGGATTCACCGCGGTCATTGCCGATCACCTGTTTTTCCGTCCAGTCGAAATCCTGTTCGACCTTCTTGCTCTTGCCCAAGCCGCTGCGGTTGAGGCGGTAGGTCAGGGGCAGGAAGCTGTTGTTTTCCAGGCGGAAGGTGCTTTCTTCGGTGAGGCTGGCGACCAGCATGGCGGCCTCGAAGCTCAGTTGCCAGCGCTGGTCATCCAAACGCTTAAGGCTGCGTTCGGCGGTGCCGCTGATGGGCAGTTGCTTCCAGTCAGCGGTATAGCTGGCGGTGAAGGGCTTCAGTTCGATGGCCTGAGCCGACAGGCTCAAGGCAGCGAGAACAAACAGCAAGGCGCGGCGCATAGGTTCTCCAGGGTTACGAATCGGCGTAATGCAGCACTTGACCGCTGGCGGGCAGCAGTTGCCCGTCGAGGGTGGCGCCTTGTTCGTGTAGCTGTACCCGGCCTTCGGCGAACCAACGTACGGCCAGGGGGTAGATCTGGTGTTCTGCCCCATGGACACGCTGGGCCAAGGTGTCTGCGGTGTCGTCTGCGGCAATCGGTACTACCGCTTGTACGACCAGCGGCCCGCCATCCAGTTCCTCGGTAACGAAGTGCACACTGCAGCCGTGCTCGCGGTCACCGGCGTCCAGCGCCCGTTGATGGGTGTGCAGGCCTTTGTATTTGGGCAGCAGGGACGGGTGGATATTCAGCAGGCGGCCTTGATAGTGACGGACAAAGCCGGCACTCAAGATGCGCATAAACCCGGCGAGTACCACCAGTTGCGGCTGGTGAGCGTCGATAGCTGCCGCCAGGGCCGCATCGAAGGCTTCGCGGCCGTCGAACTGTTTATGGTCGAGCACCTGGGTGGCAATGCCGGCCGCCTGGGCCCGTTGCAGCCCGTACGCGTCGGCGCGGTTACTGATTACCGCGCTGATCTGCGCCGGGTTGTCGCCGCTGGCGATGCTGTCGATCAGGGCCTGCAAATTGCTGCCAGACCCGGAAATCAGCACCACCACCTTGCACTGGGGTGAAGAACAGCCTGAACGCATCAGTGGCTTTTCAGGTTGTTCAGTACCACGCGCTCGGCACCCGCGGCAGCATTCTCGATACGGCCGATGATCCAGGGTTTTTCACCGGCTTCGCGCAGCACGTCGAGGGCGACGTCGGCCTGTTCTGGGGCGACACAGATGATCATGCCAACACCGCAGTTGAGCACGCGGTGCATCTCGTGCTCGTCAACGTTGCCCTGTTCTTGCAGCCAGTCGAAGATACTTGGACGGGTCCAGCTGGCCACGTCGATCACTGCCTGAGCGCCGTCTGGCAGTACGCGCGGGATGTTGTCGAGCAGACCGCCGCCGGTGATGTGGGCCATGGCTTTGACCGCGCCAGTGTCCTTGATCAGTTGCAGCAGGGCTTTAACGTAGATGCGCGTCGGTGCCATCAGCAGTTCGCTCAGCGGTTTGCCGTCGAGCTGAATGGTTTCGATGTCGGCGCCGGACACTTCGATGATCTTGCGGATTAGCGAGTAGCCGTTGGAGTGCGGGCCGGAAGACGGCAGGGCGATCAGGGTGTCGCCGGTGGCCACTTTAGAGCCGTCGATGATTTCGGCTTTTTCTACCACGCCCACGCAGAAGCCGGCCAGGTCGTAGTCTTCGCCTTCATACATGCCCGGCATCTCGGCGGTTTCACCGCCAACCAGGGAGCAGCCGGCCAGTTCGCAGCCAGCGCCAATGCCGGTCACTACGGTGGCAGCTACGTCGACGTTGAGCTTGCCGGTGGCGTAGTAGTCGAGGAAGAACAGTGGCTCGGCGCCACACACTACTAGGTCGTTGACGCACATGGCGACCAGATCCTGGCCGATGCTGTCGTGTTTGTTCAGGTTCAGCGCCAGGCGCAGCTTGGTGCCGACGCCGTCGGTGCCGGAAACCAGCACCGGCTGCTTGTAACCGGCCGGGATTTCACACAGGGCGCCGAAGCCGCCCAGACCACCCATGACTTCCGGGCGTGCGGTGCGCTTGGCAACGCCCTTGATGCGTTCGACCAGGGCTTCGCCGGCGTCGATGTCTACACCGGCGTCCTTGTAGCTGATGGAGGGTTGCTTGCTCATGGGTTCAGGCCTTTAAAGGGGGAATTCGAGGGGCGACCGGGGGCTGCGCGCGCCGGTCTGCGAAGGCGCGCGATTTTATCAGGCTTGAACGCCAGCGGCCATCGGCGCATGCCTGCCGGCCATCGAGTGGCTCGCCAGGCTTGCCGTCACGCGGTTTGTGTCGCCCTCAACTGAGGCGGAAGCGGTCTACGGAGTGCCCCAGTTCGTCGGCCAGGCGCGCCAGTTCGTCGGTGGTGCGCGCGGTTTGCTCAATGACCTGGCTGTTGTCGTGGGACATGTTGGCGATGTTCTCCACTTGCTGGGCAATTTCGTGGCTGGCGAGGCTTTGTTCACCAATGGTGCGGGAAATGTCGTCGACCAGGCGCGTGGTACTGAGGGTGGCCTCGAGGATTTCACGGATGGCGCGCTCGACATCGGCGGTTACGGTCATGCCTTTGTCCACCTGGGTAACGCCGGCTTCCATGCTGGTCACCGCTTCACGGGTGCTGCTCTGGATGCGCTGTACCATGGAGGCGATTTCTTCGGTGGAGGCGCTGGTGCGGCCGGCCAGTTGCCGCACTTCATCGGCCACTACAGCGAAACCGCGACCCTGCTCGCCTGCGCGGGCGGCTTCAATGGCAGCATTCAGCGCCAGCAGGTTGGTCTGGTCGGCAATGCCCTTGATGACTTGGATGATGCTGAAAATCTGCTCTGACTCTTGATCCAGGGTGCGGATCACCTGGGCCGATGCCTGTACGGAATGGGCAATGGCGTCCATGTCTTTGACCACCTGATGAATCACCAGTCCGCCATCTTTGGCCAGATGTTCGGCCTGGTTGGCCATTTGCCGGGCCTGTTCGGCATGGCGGGTGATTTCTTCGATGCTGGCATTCATCTGGTTGGCCGCTGCGGCCATGGTGTTGGCGCCGTCGGTTTGTTGTTGGCTGCTTCTGGCGACGCTGTGGCAGCCGCTGCTCAGGCGCTGAGTGATGGTGCTGACGCCCCGCGCTTTGGCCGTAATCAACTCGATCATTTCACGCAAATCACGCTGCATGCTGGCGAGGCTGCGTACTAGTGTGCTGGCTTCATCCTGGCTGCTGGGTTGTTCGATGTGCTCGCTCAGATTGCCGGCGGCCGTGGCGGTGGCAATTCGGTTGGCGAAGCGCAGCGGGCGCATGATGCTGCTGACAATCCATATGCCCTGAACCGTCAACAGCAGCAGGCTGACCAGCAATGCCGCAATAATGGCTGTGTTGGCAGTGCTGATGGCCGCATTGGTTTCGGTGCTGCTCTGGTGAGCGTTTTCTTCGATCAGGCCGCTGAGTGCTTCCATGTCGCCTTCCAGTTGCTCGAAGGCTTTATTGAAAGAGGGCAAGGCTTTCTGTCCAAGTTCGGGGTCTTGCAGGCTTTGGCTGACAATTTGTTCGGCGGCTGCCAGGTAGGCATTCAGGTTGGGTTGTACCTGTTCCAGTGCCTGTTTGATGGCGGCGCTGGTGGGCAGTTGCTGATTGGCCTCTAGAACCTTGCGAAAGCGCGCGGCATGCTCCTGCAGGCTGCTGCGCACTTCGTCTGCACTGCTTGGGCTCTTACCCAAGCCCACCAGTAGGGCTGAAAAAGCGTCGGCACGCAGGGCGTCGTGCATCATGTCCGCTTCCAGATGGTTGCGCAGGGCCGTTAGGCTGACCCGGTTGTCGTTCACTGCATCCGCTGTGCGGGCATTATTGAATAAGCTGTCGATGCCCATGAACAGCGCGGCCAGCAGGCCGGTGGCGGTCAATAGCAGTAAGCGTAATTTGATCGACATTCCTGGTCTCCAGAGCGAACGTGTACCTGCGTGAGCACGGTCTTGGCGCGTTGCACGTAGGGGCTGTATCGACCGGCATGGGCGCTTGTTTAGCGCTATTGCCCATTGCCGCGGTTGGGGTGGCTGTTTAAGGTATAGCCACTCTTTAGCCTTTAAGTCGTCCGAGAAACTGATGCGCCTCATTGCCCGCTTGTTTGTCAGCTGTTTGTTCTTCTCTAGTTTGCCGCTCTCGGCGGAGACCTTGACCAGTCTTTATCAAGTGCGCGAGGTGGTGAGCAGTCAGCAACCGACTGAGCGCGATGCGGCGTTGAGCCGTGCCCTGGATACCTTGGTGCTGCGCCTGACGGGTGATCCCGCCGCCTTGCAGAGCCCAGCAGTCGTGGAACTGCGCAAAAATCCGCAGCAGTTGATCAGTCAGTACTCCTATCAAAGTGGGCCACCTCAGGTGTTGCAGGTGGATTTTGATCCGCTGAGCAGCGAGCAAACCCTGCGTCGGGCTGGTTTGCCTTTGTGGGGCGCCAACCGCCCGGCAATTCTGGCCTGGTGGCTGAATGACGGCAGTGATGGCAGCACCCTGGTCGGTGACGCCCAGGCCGCCTCTCCATTGCTGCGCGATGCCGCTCAACATCGCGGCCTGCCGCTGCGATTGCCGCTGGCGGACCTGGATGAGCAATTGCTGGCGACTGCTGAAAACCTTTCGGCGACTCAGCCGGCTGCCTTGCAGCAGGCGTCTACCCGTTATGGCGCTGACGCCTTGCTGACGGTGCAAGCCCGTGAGGCGGATGGTCAGTGGCAGGCGCAATGGCGTTTGTGGTTGGGCGAAAGCCGCGAGCAGGGCACGGCTCAGGGCGCCGATCAGGCGGCCTTGGCTGATGCTGTGTGGTTGGCGGTCAGTCAGCGCCTGGCGCCGCGTTTTGTCAGTCGTCCGGGCGCCGCCCCAGGTCTGCAGCTGGAAGTGCAGGGCGCCAACCTGGCACGTTACGCCGAGCTTCAGCGCCTGCTTGAGCCTTTTGCTGCTCGCCTGCAGTGGGCTAAGGGCGATCGCCTGGCGTTTCGTCTAAATGCCAGTCCTGAGCAGTTGCGTGCCCAGTTGGCATTGGGGCGTTTGCAGGAAGGCAGCGTCGCCGTCGATCCGGCCGCACCGGCAACGGCAGCGCCGGCCGGGGGCAGTGCGACCTTGCAGTTTCACTGGTAATGTCCACGGTGTGCAGCTCCAGTCGCTTGGAGCTGCAGTATCTGGCTGATTTGTATAGACTTTCCCTGTCCTATAAAGAGTCTTGCGGCGGCTTTGCGAAGTCGCCCCGCCCGTTATGATCCCGATCCAGCTGCCTCTGGGGGTGCGTCTGCGTGATGACGCCACCTTCGCCAACTATTACCCCGGCGCCAACGCGGCGGCCCTTGGCTATGTCGAGCGGCTGTGCGAGGCGGAAGCCGGTTGGACGGAAAGCCTGATTTACCTGTGGGGCGGCGAGGGCGTGGGTTGTAGCCATCTGCTTCAAGCCGCCTGTTTGCGCTTCGAACAGCGCGGTGAGCCGGCGGTGTACCTGCCGCTGCGTGAGGTGGCGGACTACGGCCCGGAGCTGCTCGACAACCTGGAGCAGTGCGAGCTGGTGTGTCTGGACGATCTGGATGCGGTAGCCGGGCGGCGCGACTGGGAAGAGGCGTTGTTTCACCTGTTCAACCGCTTGCGCGACAGCGGCCGACGCCTGTTGCTGTCGGCGAACTGCTCACCAAGAGAGTTGCCGGTTGGTCTGCCTGACCTGCAATCGCGACTGACCCTGGCGCTGGTGTTTCAGCTGCAGTCGTTGTCCGATGAGGACAAGCTGCGGGCTCTGCAATTGCGTGCTTCGCGCCGCGGCTTGCAGCTATCGGACGAAGTCGGGCGTTTTATCCTGACCCGCGGCACCCGCAGCATGAGTGCCCTGTTCGAGTTGCTCGAACGGCTCGATCAGGCGTCCCTGCAAGCCCAGCGCAAACTGACCATCCCCTTTCTGAAAGCCACGCTCGGCTGGTAGCTGAGGCCCCTGCACGCGCAGGGGGCAATTAAAGCTCCGTCAGAGTTCACCAGCGAGGATGCGGTCGTACTGAAAGCGCCAGCGGGTGTACATCAGCGCGGCGCAGAACAGGCTGACGCTGAGTAGCACTTCGATCCAGCCCAACAGGCTGCGGGCCGGGTCGAAGGCCGCCAGTACGCCCTTGATAAAGTACAGGTTGACCACGAAACAGGCCCAGGCATAGGCGCGCGCCTTGCCCAGCAGCATGCCGGGGGCCAGCAGGGCCAGTGGCGCCAGCTCGATGGCCATGATCACTTCGGTGCGCGCACCATGCAGGTCGGCGAACGCCAGGTTCCACACCACCAGCAGCACGGCCAGGGCGAAGAAGCTGAACAGGCTAATGGCACGGCTGATGTTCAGGCGCGGCTGCAGCCAACTGAGGGCGGGCAGGGGTTTGGCGATTTTAGCCACGGGTGTTCTCCAATTGCTGAGCCAGTTTCGCCAGACGCAGGCCAAGGGCGCGGCACAGGGCGGTTTCGTCTTCATCGAGGGCGCGCTTGCCGTCGGCGCCGGCATGGTGGCTGGGGCCGTAGGGTGTGCCGCCGCCGCGGGTGCTGAGCAGCGCGCCTTCGCTGTAGGGCAGGCCGCTGATCAGCATGCCGTGGTGCAGCAGCGGCAAGAGCATCGACAGCAAGGTGGTTTCCTGGCCGCCATGCAGGCTGGCGGTGCTGGTGAACACGCCAGCCGGTTTGCCGACTAGGCCGCCGGTGAGCCACAAGTTGCTGGTGCCGTCGAGGAAGTACTTGAGCGGGGCGGCCATGTTGCCAAAGCGCGTCGGGCTGCCTAGGGCGAGTCCTGCACAGTGCTGCAAGTCATCTAGGCTCGCATACAGAGCGCCCTCGGCTGGGATATCCGGGGCGACTTGCTGGCATTCGCTGGAAACTGCCGGCACCGTGCGCAGGCGCGCCTCCAGGCCGCCGAGCTCTACGCCGCGGGCGATCTGGCGGGCCATTTCTGCGGTAGCGCCATGGCGGCTGTAATACAGCACGAGAATGTAAGGCGTGCTCATGGCAGCAGCTCAAGCAATTTTTCGGTGGGGCGGCCGATCACCGCGCGGGCGCCAGCAATTAGAATCGGGCGCTCGATCAGCTTCGGGTGAGCGGCCATGGCGTTGAGCAGGTGTTCTTCGCTGAGGCTGACGTCGGCCAGGTTGAGGGCCTTGTATTCCTCTTCGCCGCTGCGCAGCAATTGCCGGGCCGGCAGGCCGAGCTTGCTCAGCAGGTCACGCAATTGCTCGACGCTGGGCGGGGTTTCCAGGTAGCGCACAATGGTTGGCGTCAGGCCGCGGGCTTCGAGCAGCTCCAGGGCGGCGCGCGATTTTGAGCAACGTGGATTGTGATAGAGGGTCAGATCGGTCATTTGCGGGTCGCATCTTGCCTGGTGAGGCGGCTATTCTAACCGCGTCTGAGCGCCGGCCTGCATCTTGTCTGACCGATACGCCTCACGGGCCGTCACGGCCTTTGTTTATCAAGGAGATGTAATGCGCCAGCGGTTACACGATGTTCTCGATTTCTGGCGTTTTCTGCTGCAGCGCTTTCTCGCCGACCGCGGTATCAGCAGCGCGGCGGCCCTGACCTACACCACCCTGTTTGCGGTGGTGCCGATGATGACCGTGACCTTCGCCATGCTCTCGGCGGTGCCGGCCTTTCAGGGTGTTGGCGAGCAGATTCAACACTTTATCTTTCGCAATTTCGTGCCCTCTACCGGCGCCGCGGTGCAGGAGTACCTGTGGGCCTTTACCGAGCAGGCGCGGCAGCTGACCTGGGTGGGCGTGCTGTTGCTGGCGGTCACCGCTTTTATGATGCTGGTGACGATCGAACAGGCATTCAACACCATCTGGCGGGTGCGCAAGAGCCGGCGTGGGGTGTCCAGTTTTCTGCTCTATTGGGCCATTCTCAGTCTCGGCCCTCTGTTACTGGGCAGCGGTTTCGCGATCAGCACTTACCTGACCTCGACCTCGTTACTGAGCGGGCCTGATGCCGTGGCAGGGGCCAAGACGCTGCTGAGCTTTACCCCGCTGCTGTTCAGTGTGGCGGCCTTTACCCTGATTTACGCGACGGTGCCCAATGCTCGGGTGCCGCTCAAGCATGCGCTGATTGGCGGTGTGTTCACGGCCAGCCTGTTTGAGGTGGCCAAGGCGTTTTTTGGCCTGTATGTAAGCTTTTTTCCCGGTTATCAGCTGATCTACGGTGCCTTTGCCACGGTGCCGTTGTTTCTCCTGTGGCTGTATCTGTCGTGGCTGATCGTGCTGTTCGGTGCCGAGTTGGTGTGCAATCTGTCGGCGCCGCATCACTGGCGGCGCCGCGGTTTGCCGCGCCTGCTGGTGCTGCTGGGTGTGCTGCGGATATTCCATCAGCGCCAGCAGCGTGGGCAAGTGGTGCGCCACAGCACTGTGCAGCGTGCGGGTTGGCAGTTGCCGGGTGACGAGTGGGGCGAGGTAGTGGCGTTTCTTGAAGCGGAGAAACTGATCTGCATGACCGGCAGCGATGGCTGGGTGCTGTCGCGCGATCTCTCCACGTACAACCTGTACCAGTTGATCAGTCGCTGCCCATGGCCGATTCCGCGCCTGGAGCAGTTGCCAGCGCAGCTGGATGAAGCCTGGTATCCGGGCTTGCGGGTGGCACTGGAAAGTCTTTACGCGCAAGAGTCGGCACTGTTCAGCGGCAGCCTGGCGCAGTGGTTGCGCGCGGGTGACGAATAACGCGCCGTCTGGCCTGCTCAGCCGATCAGGCCAGACGCAGTGGGTAGCGTGATACCGATGGCGTGCACAGGTTACTGGCCGGCAGCGGCAGGATGGCCTGGTTGTTGATGCTGGCCAGTTGCAGCCAGAGGTTCTCTCCTTCGACAAACTGACCGTTGGGTAGCCACAGACCGTGGTGCCAGCCATTGCCTGGCTCCGGGGTGCTTTGCATCACGCCTGGATGGGTTTGGGCGCTGGGGGCCCGGCGCAGCCACACGGGGCGCGGCAGGCCCTTGAGATAGCGCAGGCCAAGATGCAGGCCCTCAGCGTTCTGATGGCGCCAGCGCACCAGTGCCAGGGTCGGGGTGCCGCTCTCGGCGAGCACCAGCACCAGTTGACCGACAGGCAGGTGGGCGCCTTGATCGCTGTTGCAGATCAAGCGAGCCCCGCCGGCGCTGGCATCAAGCATTAGGGTGGCGCAGTGCTGCGGGCGCTTCTCCAGCAACTGGGCGTGAATGTCATTCAGACCAATGACCAGGTTGCATGAGCCCTCAAGGTCGGAGCGGTCATGGCGGCGTTGCTGACGCCCCAGCCAGTGCGGTCGAACCCGTTCCAGCAGCGCTCGTTCGGCGGTGGTTTGCAGCGGAGCGGGCTCATGCAGGGCCACCAGCAGGGCGCCCAGCTCCAGGCGGCGCAGTTGGTTGGCGTCGCCTTCTGGGCGCTGATCGTAGGTCAGGCAGGCCTGGGAGGCGCCGAGGTCGACGATCGGGCCGTCCGATTCTTCCTCGTCATCCCAAGGCAGCAGGCGTGCCAGACCGGCCAGGGGGGCGAGGGCGCCGAACAGCAGTGGGCTTTCGCCTTCGGCCAGGTGGAAGGGATTGCTCAGGGCCAGGATCAATACCTGCTGATACAGGCCGCGCAAGGTGCAGGCAGGTGCGGGCAGGAATGCTGCAGAAATGTGTTCGTCCAGGCACTCCTGGTGCTCGCCGATCCAATACAGCAGGTGGCTGTCGCGCCACAGGCTGGGCGGCGGCTCCTGATAGAGCTGATAGTGACGCAGTAAACTTTGCGCAAGAAAGTGCTGGGCCATGTACAGGCACCAAGCCAGGTGCGGCCGTGACGGCTGCCGGCCTTGCAGAATCTGCAGCAACAGGCGCTTGAAACCGGCCGCCAGCTCGCTGCACAGGCGCACAAACAATGCCGGCGGTGTGCTGTGGTCGGCGTAGGCGCTGGCGTAATGCCGATAGGCATCGCTGAAGCTTTGCAGGGCGCGCTGCCTTTCAAGTAAGGTCATGGCGCTGCGATTGAGGCGAAACAGCAGGCTCAGTACTTCCTGCAGTGCGCAGTCGCTGTCCAGCAGGCGCGCAGCCGCCAGGCGCTCGTTGAGGTCGGCCAGCGAGGACGCTTCCTCATTGAGGATATCCGGCACTTCCAGGCGCAAGGCATCCAGCGTCATATCAACCCTACGAGGATCGACAGCATGGGAATGCAACTCCATTGGTTCAAGGGGCGAATGCTCATAGGGGGCCTGGCCGTTTTATTGCTGGCGGGGTGCGGCGAGAATTACGGCATTGATCAACATGGTAGAAAGGTAACGGCTGAGAGTCTTGAAGGCCAGTGGTTGCTGATTAATTACTGGGCAACCTGGTGTGCGCCGTGTCGGGCTGAAATCGGCGAGTTCAATCACTTGGCCGGGCAACTCAAGGGGCAGCCGGTCAGCGTGCTTGGGGTCAACTTCGACGGCTTGCAGGGCGCGGAGCTGAGCAAGGCCAGTGCAGAGCTGCGGATCGACTACCGGGTCTTGGCCCAGGACCCGGCGCAACGCTGGCAGTTGCCGCGCGCCGAGGTGCTGCCGGTGACCTATATCGTCGGACCGGATGGCGTGTTGCGTGAACGTTTGCTCGGTGAGCAAACCGCGGTCGGGTTGCGGGCGCGTTTGGCGCAATTACAAGAAGGTGAACACTGATGGCGCGCGTATGTTGGCATGCCTTGGTTCGTGGTCGGGTGCAGGGCGTGGCGTATCGGCAACACACCGATGAGCAGGCCCAGCGCTTGGACCTTGATGGCTGGGTGCGCAACCTGGAGGACGGTCGGGTTGAGGTGCTGTTTGAAGGCGAGACAGAAGCCGTGCAAGAACTGGCGACTTGGCTGGAGCAGGGGCCAGCAGCGGCAGAGGTTGCGGAGGTCAGCTTGAGCGAAATGCCGCTGCAGGGGATGGTGGGCTTTATCGTGCGGCGTTGAGCGGTGGTGTCGGGCGACTACCACCGTCGCAGGGCAATGGCTTAGTCGTTGGCGCCCGGGTCGGCGGCCAATCGACCGGCGTCTTTTTGCAGGCTCTGGATAAACTCCAGCTGCAACTCCGGATCATTGCGGGTCAGCTCGATCAGGCTTTGCTCCAGTTCGCTGGCTTCTTCTTCCAGTCCCAGTTCGGCGAGGCGTTTGACCCGGTGTACCCACTCGGCCACGCCGCTGCCTTCCAGGTCGTCGTAGATCAGCCCGTGGGCCTCTACCAGCTTGCCGCGGAGTGCGCGGCTGACGGCCAGGCTGGCTTCGGCCTGGGTGCCGTCCTGCGGATCGTTGACGCTGATCTGCAGGGTGCCAACCTTGTTGATCCCGGCTTGATCGGCAAACGGGCTGTCGAGCAGGTTGAGTCGCAACATGCCTTTGTTATCCGTGCTCAGCTCATAGCTGTGCCCGCCCGCTTTGACCGTGACGTTGCGCTCACTCCAGGGCAGGCTGGTGTGCTCGGTACGCCGCTCAACTTGTTGTTCGTCAATGGTCGCCAGGTTCTGTTGCGAGCGGCCATGGGACTCGACGTTGATAAACGGGTTGAGCCCGGCAAAGCCGTAGTCGAACCAGCCCTTGGTGGCGCTGTCCGGGACATTGCCGAAGGTCAGAATGTTAGCGACGTTGGCACCTACACCGGCCACCACGGCGACGGCGCCGAGGGGGATTTCATAGAGTTTGCGCCACGCCTGGTAGGGGGTGTAACGGTCGTAGTGACGGCTGACTTCGAACTCGGTCACGTCGAAGGTTTTCTGCTCCAGGATGCGCACGCGGCGCTGGGGCAGTTCGAGAACCTTGGGTTCGCCGACATCAATCTGCAGGCTGTGCGCGAGCAGTTTGCGCTCGACGCGCTCCTCATGTTCGCTGCGTTGCGACAGCTGATTGGCGCAGCCGCTGAGCAACAAGGCGCCACCGAGGGTGGCGATGAGGGGAAGATTGAGTCGGCTGTACATGACGCCTCGATCAGCCGCGAATGCGGGCTTGCAGGAAGGCCAGAACATCGGCAGCTGGAATCGCTTGCGCCTCGGTCTCGCGGCGGCTCTTGTATTCCAGGTTGCCGTCAGCCAAACCGCGATCGCTGATAACGATGCGGTGCGGAATGCCGATGAGTTCCATGTCGGCAAACTTGATGCCGGGGCTGGTCTTCTTGTCGCGGTCGTCCAGCAATACTTCAAAACCAGCGGCGGTCAGCTCAGCGTAAAGCTTGTCGGTAGCCTCACGCACCACTTCGGTTTCATAGCGCAGCGGTACCAGAGCAATTTGGAACGGCGCCAGGGTGTCGTTCCAGAGTATGCCGCGCTCGTCAAAGTTCTGCTCAATGGCAGCCGCCACCACGCGCGATACGCCAATGCCGTAGCAACCCATGGTGAGGATCACAGGCTTGCCGTTTTCGCCCAGCACCTGGCAGTTCAGCGCCTGGCTGTACTTGGTGCCGAGCTGGAAGATATGCCCGACTTCGATGCCGCGTTTGATCACCAGGGTGCCCTGGCCGTCCGGGCTTGGGTCGCCCTCGACCACGTTGCGCAAGTCGGCGACGGCCGGCAGTGGCAGGTCGCGTTCCCAGTTAACGCCAAGGTAGTGCTTGTCGTCGATGTTAGCGCCGACGGCGAAGTCGCTCATCAGAGCCACAGAGCGGTCAACGATGCACGGCAGTGGCATGTTCAGCGGGCCGAGTGAGCCGGCGCCGGCGCCGATGGCGTCACGCAGCTCGGCTTCCCCGGCAAATACCAGCGGGCTGGCAACCAGTTCATGGTTGGCAGCTTTGATTTCGTTCAGCTCGTGGTCGCCACGGATGATCAGGGCGATCAGCTTGCCCTCTTCGGCGGCGTGTACGACTAAGGTTTTGACGGTTTTTTCGATGGCCAGGTCGAACTGGCTGACCAGCTCGTCGATGGTCTTGGCGTTGGGCGTGTCGATCAGACGCAGCTCTTCGGTCGCCGCACCGCGTACGGTTTCCCGTGGGATGGCTTCAGCCTTCTCGATATTGGCGGCATAGTCGGAGCTGTCGCTGAAGGCGATGTCGTCTTCACCAGACTCGGCCAGCACGTGAAATTCGTGGGAGCCGGTGCCGCCGATGGAGCCGGTGTCGGCTTGTACCGGGCGGAAGTTCAGGCCCAGGCGGGTGAAGATGTTGCAGTAGGCCTGGTGCATACGGTCGTAGGTCAGCTGCAGGGAGGCCTGGTCCTGGTGGAAGGAGTAGGCGTCCTTCATGATGAATTCGCGGCCACGCATCAGGCCGAAGCGCGGGCGGATTTCGTCACGGAACTTGGTTTGAATCTGGTACAGGTTGAGCGGCAACTGCTTGTAGCTGTTCAGCTCGTTACGGGCCAGATCAGTGATCACTTCTTCATGGGTCGGGCCGGCGCAGAACTCGCGGCCGTGACGGTCTTTAACCCGCAGCAATTCTGGACCGTACTCTTCCCAGCGACCGGACTCTTGCCATAACTCGGCAGGCTGGAATAGCGGCATCAGTACTTCCAAGGAGCCGGCGGCGTTCATCTCTTCACGCACGATGGCCTCGACCTTGCGCAGTACGCGCAGGCCCATCGGCAGCCAGGTGTACAGGCCCGAGGCGAGGCGGCGGATCATGCCCGCGCGCAGCAACAGTTGGTGGCTGATCACGACTGCATCAGAAGGGGTTTCTTTGAGAGTGGAGAGCAGATACTGGCTGGTGCGCATGATTGGCCGTTTTGTCAGTTGCGAGGACGTAGAAAGGTTCGCATTGTACGGCGCCTGTACAGTCGCGTACAGGCTGCCAGGCCACGCGGCTGCGGCGTTTGATTGCAGGAGGAGTTGCCGGTGAGTGCTTTAACCGCAGAGCAGGTACAAGGTTTGATTCGCCTGGGTGTGCCGATGGCCGAGGATATCGACCTGCGCATTGATCATCTGGATGGCAACAAAGCGGTCGCGCGGGTGCCGTTTCACGGCAAGCTGGTGCGTCCAGGCGGCACCCTTTCCGGGCCGACCATCATGGCGCTGGCCGATGCGGCCATGTATGCAGTGGTACTGGGGCGTCTGGGGCGAGTGGAAATGGCGGTGACGGCCAATCTGAATATCAATTTTCTGGCTAAGCCAAAGCCAGTGGATCTCGTGGCGGAAGCGCGAATTCTGCGGGTATCCCGGCGCCAGGCTGTGTGCGAGGTGTCGCTTTATTCGCACGGTGAGGAGGAGTTGGTCGCCCATGTGACGGGGACGTATGCCTTGCCGTTGTAAGTGAAATTGCAGATAAAAAGAAACCCGGCCGAGGCCGGGTTTCTTGTGCGTCATCGGGTAATCAATGCCTGAATTCAACACATAAGTGCAACGCTCACCCCTGCATAAACTTCGTACGGCGTCTTCCAGCCCAGGCGTTTTC
>JAIERF010000384.1 GCA_019747075.1 Pseudomonadaceae bacterium | reverse complement strand
ACCAGCGTGGCCACCACAGCCAAGCTGGTTGCGCTTACGCGCAACGCGCCATGCCTGGCGCACGCATAAAAAAGGCGACCCGCAGGTCGCCTAAAGTTACACGGAGTCGATGCGATCAGTGAGCGACGGCACCACTGGCGCCCAGGCCGGTTTGCGAGCGAACGAACTGTGGCAGGAAGCGCGCACGTTCGTCAGCCGCCGAGGTGGATTTGTCGGTGATCGAGAAGAACCAGATCCCGATAAACGCCACAGCCATGGAGAACAGCGCCGGGTACTCGTAGGGGAAGATCGCCTGAGCATGGCCCAGCACCTGCACCCATACGGTTGGGCCGAGGATCATCAGCGTTACCGCAGTCACCAGGCCCAGCCAGCCGCCGATCATGGCGCCACGGGTGGTCAGGTTCTTCCAGTACATGCTGAGGAACAGCACCGGGAAGTTGCAGCTGGCTGCGATCGAGAAGGCCAGACCCACCATGAAGGCGATGTTCTGCTTCTCGAACAGGATGCCCAGACCAATCGCCAACACGCCCAGGGCGATGGTGGTGATCTTCGACACGCGGATTTCATCCTTGTCGTTGGCCTTGCCCTTCTTGATCACGCTGGCATACAGGTCGTGGGACACCGCCGTGGCACCGGCCAGGGTCAAGCCCGCAACCACTGCGAGGATGGTGGCGAAGGCCACAGCCGAGATAAAGCCGAGGAACAGGTTGCCGCCGACCGCATTGGCCAGGTGAATGGCCGCCATGTTGTTACCGCCCACCAGCAAGCCAGAGGCATCCATGAACGATGGGTTGGTGCTGACCAGCAGGATCGCGCCGAAGCCGATGATAAAGGTCAGGATGTAGAAGTAGCCGATAAAGCCAGTGGCGTAGAACACCGATTTACGGGCTTCTTTAGCGTCGCCAACGGTGAAGAAGCGCATCAGGATGTGCGGCAGGCCAGCAGTACCGAACATCAGGGCCAGGCCGAGGGAGATCGCCGACACTGGATCTTTCACCAGACCGCCTGGGCTCATGATCGCCAGGCCTTTAGGGTGCACTTTGACCGCTTCGGCGAACAGCTGAGCGAAGTCGAAGTTGACGTGTTTCATCACCATCAGGGCCATAAAGCTGGCACCGGACAGCAGCATGACCGCCTTGATGATCTGCACCCAGGTGGTTGCCAGCATGCCGCCGAACAACACGTAGAGCATCATCAGTACGCCCACCAGGACCACCGCGACGTAGTAGTCGAGGCCGAACAGCAGCTGGATCAGCTTGCCGGCACCGACCATCTGCGCGATCAGGTAGAACGCCACCACCACCAGCGAACCGCTGGCCGAGAGGGTGCGGATTTCCATCTGCTTGAGGCGGTACGAGGCCACGTCGGCAAAGGTGTATTTGCCCAGGTTGCGCAGGCGCTCGGCCATCAGGAAGAGGATCACCGGCCAGCCCACGAGGAAGCCGATCGAATAGATCAAGCCGTCGTAGCCAGAGGTGTACACCAGCGCGGAAATCCCCAGGAAGGACGCCGCCGACATGTAGTCGCCGGCAATCGCCAGGCCGTTTTGGAAGCCGGTGATGTTGCCGCCAGCGGCGTAGTAATCAGAGGCCGAGTTGTTCTTTTTCGATGCCCAGTAGGTGATGCACAGGGTCGCGCCAACAAAGGCCACGAACATGACAATCGCCGACACGTTCACCGGTTGACGCTGCACTTCGCCGGTCAGGGCTTCGCCGGCCCACAGCAGCGGGGCAAAAGCGGACAAAGCCAAGGCAGTCAGTAGACGCGCAATCATTTCTGCACCTCGTCAAGAATGGCCTGATTCAGGGCATCGAACTCGCCGTTGGCGCGTTGCACGTAGATGCCGGTGAGGATGAAGGCGGAAAGGATCAGACCAACACCCATGGGAATACCCCAGGTGGTGACTGAACCTTCACTGATGGGCGTGCCCAGCAGTTGCGGAGCAAAGGCGATCAGCAGGATAAAGGTTACATACAGGCCAAGCATGATGGCCGACAGCAGCCAGGCGAATCGCTCGCGCTTGGCTACCAGTTGCTTGAATTGCGGAGTTTTTTCGATCCGCTCGTAGACGTCGTCTTTCATTGTTGTTGTCCTCCACAGCACGGGTTGCTGGTGAGTTCACTCTAGATCGCCGGCGCCGGGGTGAAAGACGACCTTAGTCGTAGCCACGACCAAAGTCGCAGGTCACAGGTGCCCGGGAATCACCAGGCCTTTGCGCCGGTAAGCCTCGATATCGATGCCGAACGCGCCCGTAGGAAAGACCTCCTTGATCCGGTACGAGCGGCCGCTGCGATCGAGCGGGGTTTCCTGCAGGTCAACCACCCGCTCGGGGCCCGGTTGCTTGCCTTCATTGAGCACCAGCAGGACCTTGGGCTTGAGTTTGCTCAGCGGTGAGCAGGCGATGATGATGCCGACCTCGCCGTTGCTCATCTCGACGATCTCGCCCGGCGGGTAGATGCCGATGCGGCGCACGAAGACCTTCACCAGCTCCTCGTCGAAGTGGCTGCCGCTGGCTTCGAACAGAATGCGCAGCGCCTCCAGGCTCGACTTGCCCTTGCTGTAGGGGCGATCACTGTTGATCGCGTCGTAGGCGTCAACCACCGCAACGATCTTGGCAAAATGCGCAATCCGCGGCGCATCCAGGCCGCGCGGATAACCGCGACCGTCCAGGCGCTCATGGTGCGAAAAGGCGACATCCACCGCCGCGGCAGTAACCTGCTGATTGCTCATCAGCAGCTTGCGCCCTTCGCTGGCGTGGCTCTGCATCACGCGCATTTCATGGGGTGTCAGGGCGCCGGGCTTGTTGAGAATGGCGCTGGGCACCTTGATCTTGCCCACATCGTGGAGCATGCCGCACATGCCCAGGTGCTCCAGCTCGCCCTGGCGCAGGCCAAGCTCACGGCCCAGGGCAATGCTGAAGATGGCCACCCGCAGGCTGTGCTCGGCGGTGTACTCGTCGCTGTGCTTGATCCGCGCCAGCCAGAGCATGGCGCCGGGGTTGCGCAACATGCTCTCGACGCACGCCTTGACCACCACCTTGACCTGCGCCACGTCCAGCTCATGGCCCAGACGTACCGCCTCCAGCAGGCGCAAGGATTGCTCGCGGGCAGAATGGAAGGCGGGCTCGGCTTGCTGCATTTCCAGGTTGAAGTCGACCTTGGCAATCACCGGTTGCAGCTCGGCAGTGGCCGCTGCCGCGAGATTTTCCTCGACCTGACGCTGCATGCCGACCGAGCGCCGGGCATCCACCCAGACGTATTGGCAGACTTCGGCCAGCAACAGGATTTCCTGCTGCTGACGAATGCGAAAGCCCTGAAACAGGAACGCCGTCTCGCCCCAGGGACGATCCAGCTCAACCACGTACATGCCAATGCTCAGCTGCCCGATGGGCATTTTGATGCGGTCACGGGCACCGGCATCCGACATACACATACTCCGCAGGGAAAAGCCCCTAATCGATTAATAATGGTCGCACCCCAGCCACGAAACAAGGCGCCGCCGCCTGCTTGTTTCGATCGAACAGCGAGTACTTGCGGCCTTCATCTAATTAGCCAATCACTATCAACACCATAATCAAGATTGATTCTCACAATTATTAGCAAAGCCCTACTCTGAACCTGTCGCTCCAGCCCAGATTCCGAGGTGCATCATGTGCAAAACCATCAGCTTCACCCTTATGCATTTCTGCATCGCCTTCAGCGTTGGCTATGCGTTGACCGGCAGCTTGACCGTCGGCGGCTTGCTCGCGGTGGTGGAGCCTTTGTGCAACTCGGTGGGTTTCTACTTCCACGAAAAATTCTGGAGCCAACTGCAGCAGGCCGATGCAACCGGCGCCGCCCACCCCATCAGCCAGTGGCTGCACGCGCACAGCTAACGACGCCTGCAGGCTGAGCGTGCCGGCAGGCTGCTACCGGCGCGCCGAATCCGCTAAGATGCGCGCCTTCGTTTTCAGACCTGCACCCGACCATGCCCACCACGTCCCGTTTCCCCGTCTTGCCGTACCTGTTCGCCAGCGTGCTCGCCCTCTCGGCCCTGGCCGGGCTGTGGTACGCCATTGGCCAACCTGTGGTGCTGGCCGATGCCGCCACCCCGACCCACAAGCTGCAGTGCGCCTCCTACACACCGTTTGATAAGGACCAGTCGCCGTTCGACCAGCCCTTTACCCTGCGCCCGGAGCGCATCGACGCCGACCTGGCCCTGCTGGCCACCCGCTTCCAGTGCGTGCGCACCTACTCGATGACCGGTCTGGAAGGCATTCCTGACATGGCGCGCAAACACGGCCTGAAGCTGCTGCTGGGCGCCTGGGTCAGCGCCAACCCGGTGGACACCGCCATTGAGGTCGAGGCGCTGATCAAAAGCGCCAACGCCAACCCGGATGTGGTCGACGGCGTGATCGTCGGCAACGAAGCCTTGCTGCGCAAGGAAGTCACCGGCGATCAACTGGTCACGCTGATCCAGCAGGTCAAGGCTCAGGTCAAGCAACCGGTGACCTATGCCGATGTCTGGGAGTTCTGGCTGCAATACCCGCAAGTAGCACCGGCCGTGGACTTCCTCACCATTCACCTGCTGCCGTACTGGGAAGATGACCCCACCGGCATCGATGCCGCCCTCGCCCACGTCGGCGAAGTGCGCCGCACCTTCGGCAATCGCTTTGCACCGAAAGACATCCTGATCGGCGAAACCGGCTGGCCCAGTGAAGGCCGCCAGCGCGAAACCGCCCTGCCCAGCCGCGTCAACGAAGCCAAGTTCATCCGTGGGTTTGTCACCATGGCCGAGCAAAACGGCTGGCGCTACAACCTGATCGAAGCCTTCGACCAACCCTGGAAGCGCGTCAGCGAAGGGGCCGTCGGCGGTTTCTGGGGCCTCTACGATGCCGACCGGCAGGACAAAGGCGTGCTCGCCGGCCCGGTCTCCAACCTGCCGCACTGGCCGCTGTGGCTGGCCCTGAGCCTTGGCTTGTTTGCCGCCAGCCTGGCGCTGGCCGGCCGACCAGCCTCTACCCGCGCTGCCTTGCTGCTGCCACCCGTAGCCGCCCTGGGCGCCGCCTGCATCGGCCTGTGGGCCGAACTGGCGCTGATCACCAGCCGTTACCTGGCCGAATGGCTGTGGGCCGCGGCCCTGATCGGCCTGAACCTGCTGGTGCTGGCCCACGCCAGCCTGAGCCTGAGCAGCCCCAGCGGCTGGCGCGCACGCGCCTATGCCTGGCTGCAGGCCCGAGCCGGCTGGTGGTTGCTGGCCAGCGGCTTTGCCGGCGCGGTGCTGATGCTGGCGCTGGTGTTCGACGCACGCTACCGCAGCTTCCCGAGCGCCGCCCTGCTGCTGCCGGCGCTGTTCTACCTGTGCCGCCCAGTGGCCGCACCGCGCCGCGAAATCGCCCTGCTGGCGGTCTTCGTCGGCGCCGGCATTGTGCCGCAGCTGTATGAAGAAACCCTCGGCAACCTGCAGGCCATCGGCTGGGCCGCCGTCAGCCTGCTGCTGCTCGGCGCCCTGTGGCGCAGCCTGCGCCTAGCACGCGGGTAAAAAACGCGGACAAAAAAAGGGATGACCATGGTCATCCCTTTTTTATACCCGCTATCTCAGACCGAACGCGGCGCTCGCACCAGGCGTAACGCCGCGATCACCAGGGCAAACACCGCCAGGCTGGCGGTGTAGAGCACCAGGGCGGGCAAGGCAAACAGCAGCGCCAGCACGGCCAGCAGCGAACCCTTGCGGCCCGGCAGCAAAAACCCCAGCAGCGCCGCGCCGAGTGCCACCCAGGCCAGCACCCGCCAGTGAATCAACAGCCCCAGCGTGGCGCGCACCTGGCACTGCCAAAGGCCGGCATCGTCGGCACAAGCGCCCACCCACTGGCCATCTTCCATAAAACCAAAGCGCACGCCGTAACAGGCCGCCAACCACAGCGACAGAACCAGCAACAACATCAGCGGTACAGGGCGCGACATAAAACGACTCCAAGAAGACAAAAACGGCGCCAAGGATAACCGCCAACCCGGGCGATGCAAGCCATACACGGTGGCAACCCCAGCCCAGTGTAAAAAAATAAACCCCTGTTTCAAGGCTGCCCCATTGTGTACGCCCAGGCTCTATGGTCCTTTAGCCGACTCTAACCCAACGAGATTGCACCATGCTCCGGCTTACCAGCCTTGCCGCCGTGCTTGCCGGCCTGCTTCTGACCACCTCAGCCCAGGCCACCCGCATCGATGCCAGCACCTACGGCTACCCCATCAGCAATCCGTTCGAAGCCACCATCAGCGGCACCCCGCCGGACCTGCGTCCGAGCCTGCCCGCCGACGAGGACATAGACCAGAGCGACTACCGCCTGAGCCTGCATGCCGACGGCGCCAAGCGCCTGCCGGATATTTTCTGGAATGGCACCAGCCTGCCCTATCGCCTGGCCCAGCAGGACGGCCCGGCACCGCTGATCTTTATTATCGCCGGCACGGGTTCGGCATACTCAACTGGCACGGCCGAGTCGCTGAAAAAACTGTTCTACGGCGCCGGCTACCATGTGGTGCAACTGTCTTCGCCGACCAGCTATGACTTCATCACGGCGGCGTCCACCAGCGCCACGCCGGGAATTTCCAGCGAAGACGCCCAAGACCTGTACCGGGTGATGGAAGGCATCAAGGCCCAGCACGGCGACCTGCAAGTCACCGATTACCACCTCACCGGCTACAGCCTGGGCGCCCTCAACGCCGCTTTTGTCAGCCACTTGGATGAACAGCGCAAAAGCTTCAACTTCAAACGGGTGCTGATGCTCAACCCGCCCGTGGACCTGCTGACCTCGGTCGACAACCTCGACCGCCTGTCGCGGGCGCAGTTGCGGCTGCAAGGCCAGTCGGCGTCGTTCGATCTGGTCTTCGACAAACTGGCACGCTACTTCAAGGACAAGGGCCGGATCGAAATCGACCAGGCGCTGCTGTATGACTTTCAGGACTCCAAGGAGCGCCTCAATACGCCGACCATGGCCGCACTGATCGGCAGCGCCTTCCGCTTCTCGGTGGCCGATATCGTGTTCACCTCCGACCTAATCAACCGGCGCGGCCTGATTACCCCGCCCCAGCAGCAGTTCAACTACGGCACCGAGCTGACCCCCTTTTTCCAGAAAGCCGCCGCCTGCAACTTTCGCTGCTACGCCGAACAGCAATTGCTGCCTATCTGGCAGGCTAAAAATGCAGGAGGCTCGCTGCCAGAGCTCAATCAGCAGGTCAGCCTGCACGCCCTGGAAAGCTACCTGAAGAACACGCCGAAAATTGCGGTAATGACCAACGCCGACGACCTGATCCTCGGCCCTGGCGACCTCAGCTTCCTGCGTCAAACCTTCGGCCCGCGCCTGAGCGTTTATCCCCTGGGCGGCCATTGCGGCAACCTCGACTACCGCGTCAACACCGACGCCATGCTGGAGTTTTTCCGTGGCTAAGCACCTGCTCCTGACCGCCCTGCTCCTGAGCAGCGGCCTGGCTCACGCCGACCAAGCCAGCCACAGCGCCGATGAAGGCTTCACCCAGCCGCTGCAACGTCTGACCTTCGTCTCCGGGCCCGACACCTTCGTCACCGCCAGCAACGCCGCCATGCAGGTCTACGACCCGCTGGAGCGCTGGAACCGCAGCATCTACCAGTTCAACTACCGTCTCGATCAGTGGGTCATGCTGCCGGCAGTGCAGGGCTACGTCTACGTCACCCCCAAGCCGCTGCGCACCGGCGTAAGCAACTTCTTCAGCAACCTGGGCGATGTCACCAGCCTGGGCAACAGCCTGCTGCAGTTGAAGGGCGAACGGGCCATGCGCACCACCGCGCGCTTGCTGTTCAACACCCTGCTGGGCGTCGGCGGCCTGTGGGACCCGGCCACCGCCATGGGTGTACCCAAAGAACGTGAAGACTTTGGCCAAACTCTCGGTCATTACGGCGTGCCTAACGGCCCCTATCTGGTGTTACCGCTGTTTGGCCCGTCCAACCTGCGCGATACCACGGGCTTGGTGGCTGACACCGTGGCGGCCAGCAACATCAACTACCTCGACGTGGCCGAAAGCAGCAGCCAGCACCCAGAAATAAAAGTCCTGGAGGCCATCGATACGCGCTATGTCACGCCGTTCAAATACGGCCAACTGAATACGCCCTTCGAATACTCGCGGGTGCGTTATCTGTACGGTGAAGTGCGTAGGCTGCAGGTCAGCGACTAAGCGCTCAGCAACCGCTCCTCAGCGCGTCGACAGCGGGTCGAGAACCTGAGGAGCGGCACTCAGGCTGCCGAGATCGAGGAAACTGCTCAGCGCTTCTTTGCGCGCCATCGCATCCTGGTAGCCGAGTTCGATCAACTCGCCGCAGTAACCCGCCTCAAACAGCAGATAACTGAGCACGCCGGCACCGCTGGCCTTGGTCGCACCCGGCCCGCGCAGAAACATGCGCAGGGTTTTCGGCAGCTCATGGCGATGGCGGGCGGCGATCTGGTCCAGTGGCTGGCTGGGCGCAATCACCAGAACATCCACCGGTTTCAACCCCAGCCCGCGCGGATGCAGGCCAGACGGCACCAGGCCGCTCATATGATTGAGGCGCTGCAACAGCTCGATATCGCCTTCCAGGCTGTCGATAAAGGTGCTGTTGAGCATATGCCCGCTGATTTGCGCCAGGCTCGGCGGCCGTGCGCTCGGCGCCCGTGGCAGTTCAACGGGCGGCGCACCGCTGCCCTGGGGGTTGCCACTTACGCCGACCACCAGCACCCGCGTTGCCCCCAGGTGCAAGGCTGGGCTGATCGGCGCCGACTGGCGCACCGCGCCATCACCGAAGTACTCGCGATTGACCTTGACCGGCGGAAAGATCAACGGAATCGCCGCACTGGCCAGCAAGTGTTCGAGACTCAAACGGGTGGGCACGCCGACACGCCGATGGCGGAACCAGGGATCAATGCTGCCGCGGCCCTGATAGAAGGTCACCGCCTGGCCCGACTCATAGCCGAAGGCCGTCACCGCCACCGCGCGCAGCTGCCGGCGGGCAACCGCGGCGTGAATGCCGGAAAAATCCAGCTCGCGGCCGAGCAGTTCGCGCAGTGGCGAGCTGTCCAGCAGCGCCACCGGCATATCGCCGCCCAGCCCCAGCAGGCTGTGACCGACGAAGCGCCCGGCCTGACGCAGCACCCCTGGCCAGTCACTGCGGTACACCTGATGGGTATGAAAGCCCTGCCAGACCGCCGTCAGACGGCGGATCGCTTCGCTGAAATGCAACGCCCCGCAGGCCAGGCCCACGGCATTGATGGCCCCGGCCGAGGTGCCGACGATCACCGGAAACGGATTCTTTGCGGAGTCCGGGAGCAAATCGGCAATCGCCGCCAGCACCCCGACCTGATAGGCCGCACGCGCCCCACCGCCCGAGAGAATCAGTCCAGTCACGTGCTTGTTGGGGCTGGCGGCTTGGTGCATGCAAACTTCCCGGCGTTTCGTGGCAAGTGGAGAAGCGCTTCTCAGCGGCGTTTTTTGTACAGTTTGGCTTCACCTGGCGGGCGCGTCTTGAACCGTCGATGGGCCCACAAGTACTGCTCAGGGCAAACCTGAATGGCCTGCTCGATCCATTGATTGATGCGCAGGCAATCGGCCTCCTCACTCTCGCTGGGAAAATCTGCCAGCGGCGGATGGACGATAACCCGATAGCCCTGCCCATCGGGCAAGCGTTCTTGAGTAAAGGGGATGACCCGCGCCTTGCCCATCCGCGCAAACTTGCTGGTGGCAGTAACCGTAGCCGCCGGCACGCCGAACAAGGGTACAAATACGCTGCGCTGGGCGCCGTAATCCTGGTCGGGGGCATACCAGACCACGCCGCCAGCACGCAGCGTCTTGAGCATGCCACGCACATCATCGCGGTCAATCACACCCAGCAGGCGCTGTTCGCGGCCACGGCGCTGAACATAGTCAAACAACGGATTCTTGTGCGGCCGGTACATGCCGTACATGCCGCGCTGCAACGCCAGCAAGCCACCGCCCATTTCCAGGGTGGTGAAATGCAGGGCCATCAGAATCACGCCCTGACCATCGGCCTCGGCCTGTTGCAGATGCTCAACCCCTTCGACTGTGCCCAGGCGACGCAGGCGTTCGACCGGCCACCACCAGCTGATGGCCATTTCAAAAAAGGTCATGCCGGTGGAGGCGAAGTTTTCTTGCGCCAGACGCTGGCGCTCAGACGCGGACAACTGGGGAAAACACAGTTGCAGATTGAGCTCGACGATTTGCCGCCGCGAGCTGGCCAAACGGTACATCAATGCGCCCAGCCCACGGCCCAGGCGCAGCAGCACGCTATAAGGCAGCAGCGTGACCAACCACAGCAGGCCTAGGCCCAGCCACAACAGCCAGAACCGCGGATGAAGAAAATAGGCACGAAACCGTGGGCCTTCCATTACATATTCCAGAATCACAACCAGGGTCGCGCATTCTACATAGGTTGCCCGGCTTGCGGCCCACCGACGTTCTCGCTATAAGTCGTCGCCTATTTCGCTGGTAGCGTTCCCTTCATCCGCGGCGACAGCCGCCGGGTGCCGCTGCTTGACAGCCGCCTTTGTCCTTCTGTGCAGACCATGAGCCAAGCCGACCTTCTCGACCAAGATCCCGTGTTCCAACTCAAAGGCAGCATGCTGGCCATCACCGTGCTGGAGCTGGCCCACAACGACCTGGAGCGCCTCGACCGGCAGTTGGCGGAGAAGGTCGCCCAGGCGCCCAACTTCTTCAGCAACACCCCGCTGGTGCTGGCCCTCGACAAGTTACTGGAGGGCGAACCCAGCCTCGACCTGGCCGCCCTGATGAACGTGTGCCGCCAGCACGGCCTGCGCACCCTGGCCGTACGGGCCAGCCGCGAAGACCAGATCAGCGCCGCCCAGGCCCTGGATTTGCCCGTGTTGCCGCCCTCCGGCGCCCGTGAGCGACTGATCGAGCCAGAACCGGTCAAAGAGCCAGAGAAACCCGCCGAACCAGTGGCCCGCCCAAGCAAAGTCATCACCACCCCGATCCGCGGCGGCCAACAGGTCTATGCCCAGGGCGGCGATCTGATCGTACTGGCGCCAGTCAGTGCCGGTGCCGAGCTGCTGGCCGACGGCAATATCCACGTCTACGGCCCGATGCGCGGTCGCGCGCTGGCCGGGATCAAGGGCGATCGCACGGCACGCATCTTCTGCCAACAACTTGGCGCCGAATTACTGTCTATCGCCGGCCAGTACAAGGTCGCCGAAGACCTGCGCCGCGAGCCGTTATGGGCAGAAGCGGTACAGGTCAGCCTGTCGGCTGACGTGTTGAACATCACCCGCCTTTAACGGATACTGCGGCCAATTTTAAGGGACACACGGCACCCGCAAAGCCGCCGTTCTGGCTGATCACGTTGCCGTTTAATCGATATTTGGGGTAAAGCACCTTGGCCAAGATTCTCGTAGTCACTTCCGGCAAGGGCGGCGTGGGCAAAACCACCAGCAGCGCTGCCATCGGCACCGGCCTCGCCCTGCGCGGGCACAAGACCGTGATCGTCGACTTCGACGTCGGTCTGCGTAACCTCGACCTGATCATGGGCTGCGAGCGCCGCGTGGTGTACGACTTCGTCAACGTCATCAACGGCGAAGCGACCCTGACCCAGGCCCTGATCAAAGACAAGCGCCTGGAAAACCTCTACGTGCTGGCTGCCAGCCAGACCCGCGACAAAGACGCGCTGACCAAAGAAGGCGTCGGCAAGGTCATCGACGAGCTGTCGCAAAACTTCGAATTCGTCATCTGCGACTCCCCGGCCGGTATCGAAACCGGCGCTCACTTGGCGATGTACTTCGCCGATGAGGCGATTGTCGTGACCAACCCGGAAGTTTCCTCGGTACGCGACTCGGACCGCATGCTCGGCCTGCTGGCGAGCAAATCGCGCCGCGCCGAACAAGGCGAAACACCGATCAAGGAACACCTGCTGCTGACCCGCTACAACCCTGAGCGTGTGGTCAAGGGCGAGATGCTCGGCGTCGAAGACGTTGAAGAAATCCTCGCCATCCGTCTGCTCGGCGTGATCCCGGAATCGCAAGCGGTGCTCAAGGCTTCCAACCAGGGCGTGCCGGTGATTCTCGACGACCAAAGCGACGCCGGCCAAGCCTATGGCGATGCCGTCGACCGTCTGCTCGGCAAGGAAGTTGCCCATCGTTTCCTCGATGTGCAGAAGAAAGGACTCATGCAGCGTTTATTTGGTGGCCGTGAATGAATATTTTCGACTTCTTTCGCGAGCGCAAGCCGAAGGAAACCCCTGCTTCAGTTGCCAAAGAGCGCCTGTCGATCATCGTTGCCCACGAACGTGGCCAGCGTAGTCAGCCTGACTACCTGCCTGCTCTGCAGAAAGAGCTGGTGGAAGTGATCCGCAAGTACGTCAACATCGACCAAGACCAGGTCCAGGTCGCCCTGGAAAACCAGGGCAGCTGCTCGATTCTTGAGTTGAACATCACTCTGCCCGATCGTTGATCGCGCGGACGTGAACAACGGCGGCCAATGGGCCGCCGTTTGCATTTATGCCCCTTAGCATTAGTGGAACGCACCATGCCGCTGTCGAATGTCGAAATCATCCACCAGGACGCCGCCCTGCTGGTGATCAACAAGCCCACCCTGCTGCTCTCGGTGCCCGGTCGCGCCGAAGACAACAAGGACTGCCTGGTCACCCGCCTGCAAGACAACGGCTACCCGGAGGCGCGCATCGTGCATCGCCTAGACTGGGAAACCTCCGGCATCATCGTGCTCGCCCGCGACGCCGACAGCCACCGCGAACTGTCCCGGCAGTTCCACGACCGCGAAACCGAAAAGGCCTACACCGCCCTGTGTTGGGGTGAGCCTGCCGCCGACAGCGGCAGCATCGACCTGCCGCTGCGCTACGACCCGCCGACCAAGCCACGCCATGTGGTCGACCACGAGCAAGGCAAACACGCCCAGACCTTCTGGAAAGTGCTGCAGCGCTGCGGCCATTACAGCCGCGTCGAGCTGACCCCGATCACCGGCCGCTCGCACCAGTTGCGCGTACACATGCTCTCCATCGGCCATCCGCTGCTGGGCGACGGCCTCTATGCCCACCCCGAAGCCCTGGCCGCCTATCCGCGCCTGTGCCTGCACGCCAGCATGCTCGCCCTCACCCATCCGCAAACGGGCGAGCGGATGCGTTTCGAGTGCCCGGCACCGTTCTAGCCGGCGGCGCGCACCCCATCAGCCGAATCAATTACGTTAAACTCCGGGCATAACCGCCCGGAGTCCCGTATGCGCGAAGTGCTGAATCAAGGCCTGATCGATTTCCTCAAGGCCTCACCGACCCCCTTTCATGCCACCGCCAGCCTCGCTCAACGCTTGGAGGCTGCGGGTTTCCAGCACCTGGACGAGCGCCAGAGCTGGGCCGTCGAAGCCGGCGGGCGCTATTACGTGACCCGCAACGACTCCTCGATCATCGCCATCCAGCTCGGCCGACGCCCCGTTCTGGAGGCTGGCCTGCGCCTAGTCGGTGCCCACACCGACAGCCCGTGCCTACGGGTCAAACCCAACCCGGAGCTGCACAAGCAAGGCTTCTGGCAGCTGGGTGTGGAAGTCTACGGCGGCGCCCTGCTCGCCCCTTGGTTTGACCGCGACCTGTCGCTGGCCGGACGGGTGACCTTCCGCGCAGGCGGCAAGGTGCAGAGCCAGCTGATCGATTTCCGCCTGCCCATTGCCATCATCCCGAGCCTGGCCATCCACTTGAATCGCGAAGCCAACCAGGGCTGGGCGATCAACCAACAAAACGAACTGCCGCCGATCCTGGCCCAGGTTGCCAGCGAAACCGGCGCAGACTTCCGCGCCCTGCTGGCCGAGCAACTGACCCTGGAGCACGACCTCAACGCCGACGCGGTGCTGGATTACGAGCTGAGCTTCTACGACACCCAGAGCGCAGCGGTGATCGGCCTGAATGGCGACTTCATTGCCGGCGCGCGCCTCGACAACCTGCTGTCCTGCTATGCCGGCCTGCAGGCACTGCTGACCGCCGACAGCGAAGAAACCTGCGTACTGGTGTGCACCGACCACGAAGAGGTCGGCTCTTGTTCTGCCTGCGGCGCCGACGGGCCGATGCTCGAACAGGTGCTGCAACGCCTGTTGCCGGACGCGGACGGCTTTGCTCGGGTCATGCAGCGCTCCTTGCTGGTGTCCGCCGACAACGCCCACGCCGTGCACCCCAACTACGCCGACAAGCACGACAGCAACCACGGCCCCAAGCTCAACGCTGGCCCGGTAATCAAGATCAACAGCAACCAGCGCTACGCCACCAACAGCGAAACCGCCGGCTTCTTCCGCCACCTGTGCCTGGAAAACGAAGTGCCGGTGCAAAGCTTCGTGACCCGCAGCGACATGGGCTGCGGCTCGACCATCGGGCCGATCACCGCCAGCCGCCTGGGCGTGCCCACCGTGGATATCGGCCTGCCGACCTTCGCCATGCACTCGATCCGCGAGCTGGCCGGCAGCCATGACCTGGCCCACCTGGTCAAAGTGCTGAGCGCCTTCTACACCAGCCGCGAACTGCCCTGAGCTACACCCTGGCGCTACGCCGCCAGGGCTAGCGCGCCCGCCAAGCGGTGGGCCCTGGCGCCCAGCAACCTTGTTCACCCCTGCCCGCCCGAGGATTTTTCGTGCAACCGGTCATTTCCATCCAGCAACTGAACAAGACCTACGCCTCCGGCCACCCCGCCCTGCGCAGCATCAATCTGGACATCCAGGCGGGTGAAATCTTCGCCCTGCTCGGCCCCAACGGTGCTGGCAAGACCACCCTGATCAGCATCATCTGCGGCATCGTTAACCCCGGCAGCGGCTCGGTGCAGGTCGGCGGTTATGACATCGTCAAGGATTACCGCGCCTCCCGTGGGCAGATCGGCCTGGTGCCCCAGGAACTGGTCAACGATGTGTTTGAAACTGTGTGGGCCACGCTGCAGTTCAGTCGCGGCCTGTTCGGCAAAAAACCGGACCCGGCCTACCTCGAACAACTGCTCCAAGACCTCTCGCTGTGGGACAAGAAAGACGCGAAGATTTTTGAGCTGTCCGGCGGTATGAAGCGCCGGGTGATGATCGCCAAAGCGTTGTCCCACGAACCCTCGATTCTGTTTCTCGATGAGCCCACCGCCGGCGTCGACGTCGAACTGCGCCGCGACATGTGGGCCATGGTTCGCCGCCTGCGCGAGCGTGGCGTGACCATCATTCTGACCACCCACTACATCGAAGAAGCCGAAGAAATGGCCGATCGCATTGGCGTGATCAGCAAGGGCGAGATCATCCTGGTGGAAGACAAGCACGTGCTCATGCAGCGCCTGGGCAAAAAACAGTTGAGCCTGCAGCTCAAGCAGCCACTGAACGAACTGCCGGCAGCGCTGGCGGGCTACGCCCTGACCCTGGCCGATGGCGGCCATGAGCTGGTCTACAGCTTCGACGGCCAGCACGAACACACCGGCATCCCGGAACTGCTGCGCGACCTGGCGGCCAACGGCATCGACTTCAAGGACCTGAAATCCAGCGAAAGCTCCCTCGAAGAGATTTTCGTCAACCTGCTGAGGGCGCGCGCATGAACCTCTACGCGATCCGTGCGATTTACCTGTTCGACAAGTGGCCGCGCACCCTGGCCGCCAGCAAACATTCACAGCCAGACAGCTTGGTTAATCCGCTGAGGGCGCGCCCATGAATCTTTATGCGATCCGGGCGATTTACCTCTTCGAGCTGGCACGCACCTGGCGCACCCTGCTGCAGAGCATCGCCACCCCGGTGATTTCCACCTCGCTGTATTTCGTGGTGTTCGGCTCGGCCATCGGCGCCAGCATGACCGA
>JAIERF010000064.1 GCA_019747075.1 Pseudomonadaceae bacterium | reverse complement strand
AAGGCATAGGCCTCATCGGCCGGCTGATAGCCGATGCGCTTGGCCAGGGTCAGGCAGGTCATCGCCACATCCTGGGCCGTGTCCCAGAAGCGGTTGAGGGTGACGATGGTTTCGTCACTCATCTCGCCCTTGATCGACTGGGCGTTGATCAGGTTGATCACCGTGTTGCAGCCGAGCAAATTGACCGCCTGCTGGATCGAGACGATGCGATTGGCCAGGCCGAAATAGGGCGAATTGACGATCTTCAGCAACGCCCCCGACAACCCTGGGTCCTGGCTGATCAGCTTGGCGATGGCGCCCAGATCGGGCTCCGGCATGTACTGCTCCATCTGCAAATCAACCATGATCTGCGGCTGCGGCGGCACGCTGATGCCCAACAAGGCCTGCTGAATCTGTTCGGTGGTGAGTTCGAAGGCCATGAGCACTACATCGGCAATGGGAAAGTGAATGCAGTTTAGCGACTTTCCGCACACTTTGGCTGTAACGAGCTGTAACCACCGGGCGCATTTGCCCTGCGCTATAATCGCGCTCTTTTTTCAGAGAGCGACGTCATGTCCCTGCCCAGCCTGCGCCTTAAAGCCAATGCCGATCGTCGCCTGCGCGCCGGCCACCTATGGGTGTTCAGCAACGAAGTCGATGTCGCCGTCACCCCGCTGAACGCCTTCGCCAGTGGCGACCAGGCAATTCTCGAAGCCGCCGGCGGCAAGCCCCTGGGCGTGGTCGCCCTCAGCCCCAACAACCTGATCTGCGCCCGCCTGCTGTCGCGCGACGTCAAGCACGTGCTGGACAAATCTCTGCTGGTGCACCGCATCAATGTGGCCCTGAGCCTGCGCGAGCGCCTGTTCGACAAGCCGTGCTATCGCCTGGTGTACGGCGACTCCGACCTGCTGCCGGGCCTGGTGGTCGACCGTTTCGGCGACATTCTGGTGGTGCAGCTGGCCTCGGCGACCATGGAAAAACACAAGGACGACGTGCTCGCCGCCCTGATCCAGGTGTGCAAGCCCAGCGGCATCCTGCTCAAGAACGACTCCGCCGCCCGTGACGCCGAAGGCCTAAACCGCTACGTGGAAACCGCCTTTGGCCTGGTGCCGGAGTGGGTCGCCCTGGAAGAGAACGGCGTCAAGTTCGAAGCCCCGGTCATGCAAGGCCAGAAGACCGGCTGGTTCTACGACCACCGGATGAACCGCGCGCGCCTGGCGCCCTATGTCAAAGGCAAGCGCGTGCTCGACCTGTTCAGCTACATCGGCGGCTGGGGCGTACAGGCCGCGGCATTTGGCGCCAGCGACGTGATGTGCGTGGACGCCTCGGCCTTCGCCCTCGACGGTGTCGAGCGCAACGCCGCCCTCAACGGCCTGACCGACAAGGTCGCCTGCGTCGAAGGCGACGTGTTCGAAGCCCTCAAGCAGCTCAAGGCCTCGGAAGAACGCTTCGACGTGATCGTCGCCGACCCGCCCGCCTTTATTAAGCGCAAGAAAGACCTGAAAAACGGCGAAGCGGCCTACCGTCGCCTGAATGAGCAAGCCATGCGCCTGCTCAACAAGGACGGCATCCTGATCAGCGCCAGCTGCTCCATGCACCTGCCGGAAGACGACCTGCAGAACATCCTGCTGACCAGCGCCCGTCATTTGGACCGCAATATCCAGCTGCTCGAACGCGGCGGCCAGGGCCCGGACCACCCGGTCCACCCGGCCATTCCGGAAACCCGCTACATCAAGAGCATGACCTGCCGCCTGCTGCCCAATAGCTAAACGCCGGCAACGGGCGCGCACCACTCGCCCGCTGCCGATGACCGCTCTGCCGCCCCGCGCGGCAGATCGGGTATCCTGACCTTTTCGTGACCGCCTGATCTCCGAGAACGCCGCCATGCCTGACTATCGCTCGAAAACCTCCACCCACGGCCGCAACATGGCCGGTGCCCGTGCCCTGTGGCGTGCCACCGGGATGAAGGACGAGGACTTCAAGAAGCCGATCATTGCCATCGCTAACTCCTTCACCCAATTCGTGCCTGGCCACGTACACCTGAAGGACATGGGTCAACTGGTCGCCCGCGAGATCGAAAAGCACGGCGGCGTGGCCAAAGAATTCAACACCATCGCCGTCGATGACGGCATCGCCATGGGCCACGACGGCATGCTCTATTCGCTGCCGAGCCGCGAGATCATCGCCGACTCCGTCGAATATATGGTCAACGCCCATTGTGCGGATGCGATTGTCTGTATCAGCAACTGCGACAAGATCACCCCCGGCATGCTGATGGCCGCCCTGCGCCTGAATATCCCGGTGATCTTCGTCTCCGGCGGGCCGATGGAAGCCGGCAAAACCAAGCTGGCCAGCCACGGCCTGGACCTGGTCGACGCCATGGTGATCGCCGCCGACAGCGATGCCAGCGATGAAAAAGTCGCCGAATACGAGCGCAGCGCCTGCCCGACCTGCGGCAGCTGCTCCGGCATGTTCACCGCCAACTCGATGAACTGCCTGATGGAAGCGCTGGGCCTGGCCCTGCCCGGCAACGGGTCGACCCTGGCCACCCACAGCGACCGCGAGCAGCTGTTCCTGCAAGCCGGGCGCACCGCGGTGGAGCTGTGCAAGCGCTACTACGGCGAGAACGATGAGTCGGTGCTGCCGCGCAATATCGCCAACTTCAAGGCGTTCGAAAACGCCATGAGCCTGGACATTGCCATGGGCGGTTCGACCAACACCATCCTGCACCTGCTGGCCGCCGCGCAAGAAGCCGAGGTCGACTTCGATCTGCGCGACATCGACCGCCTGTCGCGCAAAGTGCCGCAGCTGTGCAAAGTGGCGCCGAACATCCAGAAGTACCACATGGAAGACGTGCACCGCGCCGGTGGCATCTTCAGCATCCTCGGTTCCCTGGCCCGTGGCGGCTTGCTGCACACCGACCTGCCGACCGTACACAGCAAGACCGTGGCCGAGGCCATCGGCAAATGGGACATCACCCAGACCAGCGATGAAGCCGTACACACCTTCTTCCGTGCCGGCCCGGCCGGTATCCCAACCCAGACCGCGTTCAGCCAGAGCACGCGCTGGGACACCGTCGATGACGACCGTGAGAACGGCTGCATCCGCAGCGTCGAGCACGCGTATTCGCAAGAAGGTGGCCTGGCCGTGCTGTACGGCAACATCGCCGTCGATGGCTGCGTGGTGAAAACCGCCGGCGTCGATGAGTCGATCCATGTGTTCGAAGGCACGGCGAAGATCTTCGAAAGCCAGGACAGCGCCGTACGCGGCATCCTCGCCGACGAAGTGCAGGCTGGCGATATCGTCATCATTCGCTACGAAGGCCCGAAAGGCGGCCCGGGCATGCAGGAGATGCTCTACCCGACGTCGTACCTGAAATCCAAAGGCCTGGGCAAAGCCTGCGCCCTGCTCACCGACGGCCGCTTCTCCGGCGGCACCTCGGGCCTGTCGATCGGCCACGCCTCGCCAGAAGCGGCTGCCGGCGGCGCCATCGGCCTGGTGCGTGAAGGCGACAAGATCCTGATCAATATCCACGAACGTTCGATCAACCTGTTGATCAGCGACGAGGAGCTGGCCAAGCGCCGCACCGAGCAGGACGCCAAAGGCTGGAAGCCAGTCGAGAAGCGTCCACGCAAGGTCACCACCGCGCTGAAGGCTTACGCCCTGCTGGCCACCAGCGCCGACAAGGGCGCCGTGCGCGATAAGGCTCTGCTCGACCGTTTGGTTGACTAAAGCACCCCGGCAACACCCAGGCCCAGCCCCGTGCTGGGCCTTTTTTTGCCTGCAGAAATGACGTCTATAGTTAACAGGCCTGACGACCAGGATACGTCATGACCAGACACTTCTTACTTGCGCTTTTAATCTTACTCAGCGCCTGTTCGCAGCCAGCCAAACCGCCCCTAAGAATCGCCATCAGCCCATGGCCAGGGTATGAGTTCCTGTACTTGGCTGAACAGTTGAAGCTGTTTGAGGCCGAGGGCGTTGAGGTACAGATCGTCCAGTTCAGCTCCCCCGTCGACGGCCGCCGTGCCTATGCGACCGGGCAGGTGGACGGTTTCTGTTCGTCCCCCGACGGCGTGCTGATTATCCGCGAGCAAAGCCAACGGCAGCCGCGCATCGTGTATGTCACCGACTACTCCAGTGGCGGCGATCTAATCGTCAGCCGCAAAGGGATCGACACCATTCAGCAACTGGCCGGCAAACGTGTCGGTGTTGAACCTGGCACCATCAGCAGCTATGTCCTTATCCAAGCACTGAACAAGGCCAAGCTGGACAGCCATGACCTAAAACTGGTGTACCTTTCTCAAATCGAAATACTCAACGCGCTGACACGCGATGACATCGACGCCGCAGTTACCTACCCGCCCTACTCCATTGCCATACTCAAACAGCCGCAATACCAGGAAATATTCGACACCCGGGAAGTTCCTGGTGAGGTGCTCGATGTCATCGCCGTTGATGCAAAGACTCTGAGCACCCGCAAGAACGACGTGCAAGCGATGCTGCGTGCCTTGGATGCCGCCTATGAATATGCACGACAGAACCCGGATAAGGCCTACACCATCATGGCCGCGCGCGAAGGCATAAGCGTTGATGAGTTTCGCCATAGCATCGTCAATGACCTGCAAATACTGCGCGCCGTCGACCAACCCTTCTATTTCGGCGACGACCAGCGTCTGCTCAAGGCGCTGAAAAGTGCTCAAACCATCTTGCTGGCTAATGGCGAGATCAAGCAATCGGTCGAATTGACCACACTGATTGCGAACTGACCCATGGGCAAAAAACTTTCGCTCTCCCGAAAAATCATGCTGCCACTCACGTTGCTCTGGCTCGCCTCTGGAGGCGTGATTTTGCTGCTGTCCTGGCGCAGCGGTGAAAACCAACTGGAACAACGCCTGGAGGAGCGAGCCCAAATAATTCTAAGTAGCGTGCAAATCACGGCAGAAACCGTCAGCCGGATCGGTGACTTGCGCCGCATGGTCATGTCGATGGGCGGCGAGCGCGGAGTCAATAGTTTGCTGATAGTGGCCGGAGAGCCGCCAACCATCATCGCCAGCACTCACGCCGAACAGAATCTGCAAGCGCTGGATGCCTTCAGCGATGAGTACGAGGCAAAGTTCATACTGAAGAGCGTGATGCACAACAACAACATTCTTAAACAGTACGAACGCGACCAGCACTATGACTACGCCGTCCCCCTGCGACTGATGAACACTCAGTTGATCGAGCAGGCCAGCACCCAGGCTGCGATTTACATAGAGCTCAGCGCAGATGACATGCGCCAGCAACTGAACAGGGAAATTGCCCAGCAAACTGCCTGGTTAATGCTTGCCACCACCCTGATGCTCGGTGGCCTGGCCCTGCTCCTGCGGCGCCTGGTGCTGCAACCGCTGAATGCCCTGCTAAAAGGCATCTCCGCCAGCGACTCACAAAGCGTGCTGAACAACCTGGCGCAGATCCAATCCGGCGAATTTGGCCTGCTCGCCAGCACCCTGCGCCGCCAATTACGGCGCGAACTCAATCACCACCAGCAGGCCGCTGAGGCGGCCGAACAGCTGCGCAAAAGTGAAGAGCTGTCGCGCGCGATTATCAGCAACAGCACAGAAGGAATTATCACCCTGACCGCTGACGGCATCATCAGCAGCGTCAACCCTGCCGCAGAGCAGTTATTTGGCTACCAGGCTGGCGAACTACTCGGCCACAAGATCGACATGCTCCTGCCACAACGCTTTCGCCAAGCCCATGATGGTTACCTCCGCCACTCCGCCCTGCATGCACCGCGCATCATCAACAAAACCCGCGATCTGTTCGGCCTACGCCAGAATGGCGAGGAGTTTGCTCTGGAGCTGTCCGTATCGCCCTTGCAGATTGACGGACAGAAGGCCTTTGTCGGCATGCTGCGCGATATTTCAGCGCGCAAGCAGTACGAATGGGGGCTGGAGATCGCCCGCAGCGAAGCCGAAGACGCCAACCGTGCCAAGAGCGAATTTCTCGCCACCATGAGCCACGAGATCCGCACCCCCATGAACGGTGTGATCGGCATGGCTCAAGTACTGGCCGACACCGCCCTGACCAGCCAGCAGCAAGAGCTGGTACACACCCTACAGGTTTCCGCTAACCTGCTGCTGGGCTTGCTCAACGACATCCTCGACCTGTCCAAAATCGAGGCGGGAATGCTGCAACTCGAACAGGTGCCCTGCGACTGGGAGGCCATCCTGCTCGACGCCCTCAAGCTGCTGCAGCCCCAGGCGCAGAAAAAGTCCCTGCAACTGCTCCTGTTGATCGATCCCGACGTGCCATTGCAGATTCTCGGTGACCCACTGCGCCTGCGGCAGATCATACTCAACCTGGTCAACAACGCGATCAAATTCACCCCCCAGGGGCACGTCCACCTGCACCTCAGCGCAGGTCCGGGCCCTAACGGGCAAACCCACTACTGCCTGCAGATCCGCGACACGGGCATCGGCATGACGCCCGAGCAGCAGGCCAAGCTGTTCAGGCCCTTTACCCAGGCAGACTCATCCACTACCCGCTCGTTCGGCGGCAGCGGTCTCGGCCTGTCGATCAGCCGCAAGTTGCTGTTGCTGATGCAGGGCGACATCAGCGTCAGCAGCCAACTGGAGCAAGGCAGTTGCTTCAGCCTTAATCTCCCACTGCGCAACTCGGCACCTGCCACCAATACGGCAGCCGTGCTGCAAAGCGATAAACAGCTGCTGCTGCTTGATCCCCAGCCTCTCAACCTGGCCATCGTCCAGGCCGCGCTGGCCCCCTTGGGCTATCGCGTAGAGCAATGCTACGACCTCACGCAAGCGTTGCCGGCGCATGACTTACTGCTGGTCTGCGACAGTTTCAGCGAGCCATTGCCAGCAACCGCCAATCCACGACGCCTGTGGCTGTGTGATCAGGCAGCAAACACCGCGCAAAGCAACGATCCCACCCGCCTGAATCGGCCACTGGCACAGGAGCAGTTGCGTGCAGCGGTGCAATTGACCCTCAGCGACGCGCCGCAAAGCGGCCCACAGACAGCCAGCACCGCACGCCAGCAAAACCAGTTACACGGCCACGTGCTGGTGGTCGAGGACACCGCCATCAACCAGACCGTGCTCAAAGCCATGCTCACGCCCTTCGGCCTGCGCTTGAGTTTTGCCGACAATGGCCAACTCGGCGTTGAAGCCACGCAGCAGCACGATTACGACCTGATTCTGATGGATTGCTTAATGCCGGTGCTTGACGGCTTTGCCGCCACTCAGGCTATCCGCGCCTGGGAGCAGCAACAGGGCAAACGCCGTACGCCGATCATTGCACTGACGGCCAATGCCTATGAAGAAATTCGTCAGCGCTGCCAGGCCGCAGGCATGGATGACTTCCTCAGCAAGCCGATCGTGCGAGATACGCTGATCGAGTGCCTACAGCGCCACCTGCCCGCCAGCCTCTCGCCAGCCAGCCCACAACTGGCCGCCGAGGAGCCTGACCGGAGCATCACCGACCACGCTGATCAGCGGGTCCTGCTGCTGGCCGAACAACTGGGGCAGGCCACCATGCTGTATCTGCTGGAAGAGTTTCAGCGCCATGCCCTGAGCTTTGCCGACGAACTGCTCCAGGCCCTCGACCACGACGACTGGAGCACCGCCCAACGCATGGTGCACAGCCTCAAGGGCAGCTCAGGAACACTCGGCATGGATGCCCTCAGCCAGCACGCGGCGGCCTTGGAACTGCGCATCAAGGCCGGCGCAGGCGCTGAATCCATTAGCGAGTTGCGCATGGCCGCTCAAGACCTGCATGACGACATCAAACGCACCGTCCACGGTGCTCTAGAAGCCTGCCGAAATATTCCTGCGACGCCTGCAGAGCCAGCATCTGAGTCACTGTCAGCGCCGTTGCCATAGCTGATAGGCATGGGCCGGCAGCGCCTCGACGGCAGGGTGCTCTTCCACCTCGGCCAAACGCCACTCAGCCTCGCTGAACGCTGGAAACCAGGCATCGCCGGCCGGGGTCAGGGCCACGCGGGTTAGGTACAGGCGCTCGGCCTGCGCCAGGGCTTGCTCATACAGCTGCGCACCGCCGATCAGCATCAGCTCGTCGACGCCCTGGGCACGCGCCCACTCATCGGCGCGCAGGATCGCGGCGTCCAGGCTGGCAAACACTTCGGCGCCGTCCAGATGCAAACCCGCCTGGCGGCTGACCACCAGGTTGAGACGCCCCGGTAGCGGTCGACCCAACGAGTCCCAGGTTTTGCGTCCCATGATGATTGGCTTGCCGAGGGTTCGGGCCTTGAAGTGCTTGAGATCCGCCGGCAGGTGCCAGGGCAATTGGTTGTTGCAGCCAATCACGGCGTTATCCGCAACGGCAGCAATCAGACAGAGGGGTAGGGTCGTATTCATGCCGGCGATAATAACGTGATGGCCGCGGCAAAACACCCCGGCCCAGTGCCCTTCACAGGTTCAGGAGTTTGCCCACCACGCGGTTGCGGCCCTCGGCCTTGGCCGCGTACAGCGCTTCGTCCGCCAGCCGCTGGGCCTCTTCCAGACCATTGGGCTGGGGGCTTGGCCAGTAGGCGACGCCGATGCTCAGGGTCACCACCTGGGCCTCGGCCGACTGCGCATGGGGCAGCGCCAACGCCTCAACATCGGCGCGGATGCGCTCGGCCAGCTCCAGCATCGCCGCCTGACTGACGCCCACCCAGAGGCCGACAAACTCCTCGCCGCCATAGCGCGCCAGCATGTCCAGTGGGCGCTGGGCATGCTGGCCGAGGGTGCGAGCCACGGCCTGCAAGGCCAGGTCACCAGCGGCGTGGCCGTAGTGGTCGTTGTAGGCCTTGAAGTGATCGACATCCAGCATCAGCACCGCCACCGGCTGCTGACTGCGCATCGCCTGACGCCAGCTGCGGCTGGCGCGTTCACTGAACGCACGGCGATTAAGCAGGCCGGTAAGGAAGTCGCGTTCGGCAATATCCTGCATCAGGCCCTCGGCGAGAAAGGTTTGCCGCGACGAGTATTCGAGAAAATAACAACCGAAGGCGCCGATCAGGTTGGCCGAACCGAGGAAAACCGCGTTGGGCAGCAGCATCTGCACCGGCAGGCCGTTGAGCAGCTCCACCGCCAGATAACCGGCAAACGTCAGCCAGCCACAAATGCTCGCCGTGACAAAGCGCAGGCCGGTGAGGAAGTAGAAAAACACCGTCATCAGGATGATGCCTTCATAGGGCAGGGCAAAATCATGGGCGCGGGCCACCCAGATCACCCCATCCACAGCCAGGCCGCCGGCCAGCGCGGTAGCCCCGGCGATCCACTGCAAATGCAGTATCCAGCGGCGCCGGAACGTCGCCCATAAATTGAACAGCAGCACCGGGTACAACGCGCAGCGCACAGCCACGCTCTGCAGGCGAAACGCCTCGGGCAGCATGTGCAGATCGAATACGGTGAACAACAGCCACATCACAATGGCCACCAGCAGGCCGCCGCGCATGCGTAACAGGTGAGCCTGGGCATGATAGGTACGAAACGCCGGCTCCAACTCGTCGGCAAAGCGCAGCCAGGTAAAGCCACCGCGCAACTGGCGCAGGTAGGCAGAGTCCTGATTAACCCATTCGAGGCTGGGGAGCTGCATGGCGGATCTCGGTGTGATCGACGTTATTGTTATGGCCCTAGATTAGCCCGCCACGGCCCGGCGCGCAGCCGCTCTGTTCAGGCCTGTACCGACAACACACCGGCAGCGGTTATCCTCTGCTGACGATTCCCGACCATGAGCCCGTGCGTGAGCGATTCCCCCAACGCCCCATCCAGCCCCAGCCCACTGGAACGACTCTGGCTCTGCGAGGCCATCCGCCTGCGCGAAGCCCAGGGCCAGCGCCTGGATGACCGCGAAGCCAATCGCCACGCCCGCACGGCAGGCGGAGATCTCACCCAACGAATTCAGACCCGCGCCCTCTGGCTGGCGCGCCGTGATGGCCTGCTCGACGCCTTGCAGCATTACCGTCACGGCGCCCGCCTGGCGCTGCTTGTGCTAAGCCTGCTGGCCCTGCTCAGCGGTGCTGGCCTGGCCTTGGCGGCCTTGGGCGACGGCCAGCGCCCGGTCAATCTGTTCTGGGCCCTGGGCAGCCTGCTGGGCCTCAATTGGCTGCTGCTCGCCGGCAGGTTGCTCAGCTGGACCTTTGCCCATCAGGGCTCCACGACCCTGGCCCATGCCTGGCGCTGGCTGAGCCTGCGTGGCGCCGCCGATGCCCGCGCCAGCCACCTGGCCGCAGCCCTGCCCAACCTGCTGCAGCCTCATCAGCTAAACCGCTGGGGCCTGGGCCTGCTCAGTCACGGCTTGTGGCTGCTGACCCTGAGCGCCGCCCTGCTGATGCTGCTGGCCCTGCTCAGCACCCGCCGCTATGGCTTTGTCTGGGAGACCACCCTGCTCGGCAGCGACGCGTTCGTCAGCCTGACCCAAAGCCTCGGCGCCCTGCCGGCCCTGCTTGGCTTCAGTCAGCCCGACAGCGCCCTGATCCGCGCCAGCGGCGACCTCGCCCTGACCCAAGAAAGCGCTCGCCAGGCCTGGGCCGGCTGGCTGCTTGGGGTGTTTGTGGTGTTCGGCCTGTTGCCGCGTCTGCTCCTTGCCCTGCTCTGCTTCAGCGCCTGGCGCCATGGCCTGGATCGCTTACGCCTGGACCTGACGCTGCCGGCCTACCAGGTGCTGCGCCACGACCTGCAACCGGACAGCGAACGCCTGGGCATCCACGACCTGGCCCCACCGCTGCCGGAACAGAGCGCCGCCGCCAGCCAGGTGCACAGCAGTAGCGGTGCCCTGCTGGTCGCGATCGAGCTGGACCCGCAGCGCCCCTGGCCGCCCAGCCTGCCCAACGGCGTGGCCGATGGCGGTGTACTCGACAGCCGCGAGCAGCGCCAACAACTGCTGGAACAGCTCAGCCACACCCCGCCGACACGCCTGGCGATTGCCTGCGACCCACGCCGCTCGCCGGACCGCGGCACCCTGGCGCTGCTCGCCGAACTGGCCCGCAGCGCTGCCAGCACGCGCATCTGGCTGCTGCCAGCGCCGGCCGGCGAGACCCTGGACAGCGCACGCCTGGGCGACTGGCAGCAAGCCCTGACGCAATTGCACTTAGCCTATGCCGACAGCCCACCGCTGGCCTGGCTGGAGACCGGCCATGAATGAGCCACTGAAACTGGCCGTGGTCGGCCACACCAATGTCGGCAAGACCTCGCTGCTGCGCACCCTGACCCGCGACGTCGGCTTCGGCGAGGTGTCCCATCGCCCCAGCACCACCCGCCATGTCGAAGGCGCGCGGCTGTCGGTGGATGGCCAGCCGTTGCTGGAGCTGTACGACACCCCAGGGCTGGAAGACGCCATCGCCCTGCTCGACTACCTGGAGCGGCTCGAACAACCCGGCGAGCGCCTGGACGGGCCGGCACGCATCGCCCGCTTTCTCGCCAGCAGCGAGGCGCGTCAGCGTTTCGAGCAGGAAGCCAAGGTGCTGCGCCAACTGCTGGCCAGCGATGCCGGGCTGTACCTGATCGACGCCCGCGAGCCGGTACTGGCCAAATACCGCGACGAACTGGCGGTGCTGGCCGGCTGCGGCAAACCGCTGCTGCCAGTGCTCAATTTCAGCAGTGCCGGCCAGCCCCAGAAAGACGCCTGGCGCAGCGCCCTGGCGCGCCTCGGCCTGCATGCACTGGTCGCCTTCGACACCGTCGCGCCGCCGCTGGATGGCGAGCGCCGCTTGTACGAGAGCCTGGCCCTGCTGCTGGAGAAGTCGCGCCCACACCTGCAGCGCCTGATCGCCAGCCACGAGGCGCAGGCCCAGGCCCGCCTGCACAGCGGCCGGCAGTTGATCGCCGAACTGCTGATCGACTGTGGCGCCTGTCGACAACGGGTCAGCAGCCAGCCGGGCATTGAACAGGCCACCATTCAGGCCCTGCGCGAGGCGGTACGCCAGCGCGAACAACGCTGCGTTGACGCCCTGCTGCGCCTGTATGCCTTTCGCCCGGACGACGCCGAAGCTGGCGCCCTGCCGCTGCTGGACGGGCGCTGGGGCGACGACCTGTTCAACCCGGAAACCCTCAAGCAACTCGGCATCAGCGTCGGCAGTGGCGTAGCGGCCGGCGCGGCCACCGGGGCAGGCATCGACCTGCTGGTCGGCGGCCTCAGCCTGGGCGCCGCCACCGTGCTTGGCGCACTGGCCGGCGGCGGCCTGCAAACCGCGCGTAACTACGGCGGACGCCTGCTGGGCAAGCTCAAGGGGCAGCGCGAGTTAAGCGTCGACGATGACGTACTACGCCTGCTGGCCGTGCGTCAGCTGCAGTTGCTCGATGCCCTCAGCCAGCGTGGCCATGCCGCCCAGGACAAGCTGCAACTCGCCACCCCGCACGACCCGGCCTGGCGCCGCGGCAAACTGCCCACCGCCCTGCACAAGGCCCGCGCCCATCCCGAATGGTCATCGTTGAATCCCGGCGCGCGCCTGGAGCAGGCCGAGCGTCAGGCCCAGGTAGGGCAACTGGCGGCCAGCCTGGCCGAGCCGGAAAAACCGTAGGTTGGGTTGAGCGCAGCGAAGCCCAACGAGGATTGATCTCGGGGCAGGCTGTTGGGCTTCGTCGCTGCGCGACTCAACCCAACCTCCCCCCCGATGCGGGGTTAAATCAGACCGCCACCGGCGCCGAGATATGCGGGTGGGCCTGGTAGCCGACCAGCTCGAAGTCCTCGAATTTGAAGGCAAACAGGTCCTTCACCTCGGGGTTGAGTTTCATCGTCGGCAACGGCAACGGCTCGCGGCTCAGTTGCAGGTCGGTCTGTTCCAGGTGGTTGGCGTACAGGTGGCAGTCACCGCCGGTCCAGATGAAGTCGCCCGGTTGCAGGCCGCAGACCTGGGCGACCATCAGGGTCAGCAAGGCATAGCTGGCGATGTTGAAGGGCACGCCGAGGAAAATGTCGGCCGAGCGCTGATACAGCTGGCAGCTGAGTTTGCCGTCAGCCACATAGAACTGAAACAGCGCGTGACACGGCGGCAGGGCCATTTGCTCGACCAGCGCGGGGTTCCAGGCCGAGACGATCAGCCGGCGCGAGTCCGGGTTGCTCTTGATCATCGCGATCAGGTTGCTGATCTGGTCGATCGAGCCGCCATTGGGGGTCGGCCAGCTGCGCCACTGGTAGCCGTACACCGGCCCGAGGTCGCCGTTCTCGTCGGCCCACTCGTCCCAGATACGCACGCCGTTATCCTTCAGGTACTTGATGTTGGTATCGCCCTGAAGAAACCACAGCAGCTCGTGAATGATCGATTTCAGGTGGCACTTTTTGGTGGTCACCAGCGGGAAGCCATCGGCCAGATTGAAGCGCATCTGATGGGCAAAAATACTGTAGGTGCCGGTGCCAGTGCGGTCAGCCTTGAAAGTGCCGGTGTCGCGCACCAGGCGCATCATGTCGAGATACTGTTGCATTACGCGGCTCCTTGGGCGGCCGGGGCGCGGCGGTAGGCGAGGACGATCAGGGCGATGCCGCCGAGGATCATCGGCAGGCACAGCACCTGGCCCATGGTCAGCCAATTGAAAGCCAGATAGCCGAGCTGAGCGTCCGGCACGCGGACGAATTCGACGACGAAGCGGAAGATGCCGTACCACAGGGCAAACATCCCCGACACTGCCATGGTCGGCCGTGGTTTGCGGGTGTAGAGCCAGAGGATGGCGAACAAGGCCACACCCTCCAAGGCGAACTGATACAGCTGGGACGGATGGCGCGCCAGTTGCGCGGCGTCGGTGGGGAACACCATTGCCCACGGCAGATCGGTAGCCTTGCCCCACAGTTCGGCATTGATAAAGTTGCCGATACGCCCGGCGCCCAGGCCCAGCGGCACCACTGGGGCGATAAAGTCCATCAGCTGGAAGAAGCTCTTGCCGTTGCGGTGACCGAACCACAGGTTGGCCAGCATCACGCCGATAAAGCCGCCATGGAAGGACATGCCGCCCTTCCACACCTGCAGGATCAGCAGCGGGTCCTGCACATAGGCCGCCAGGTCGTAGAACAGCACATAGCCCAGGCGCCCGCCGAGCACCACGCCCATGGACGACCAGAACACCAGGTCGGAGAGCTTGTCTTTGTTCCAGCTCGGGTCGAAGGCGAACAGGCGTCGCGACAGCAGCAGCCAGGCGCTGCCGATGCCGATCAGGTACATCAGGCCGTACCAGTGGATCTTCAGCGGGCCGAGGGCCAGGGCCACCGGATCGATTTGCGGATAAGCCAGCATTGCGACTCCTTAAAAAGCCCAGTTAACAGGCTGGTGAAATGTAGGCGAGGCAGCCGAGACAAGGCAAAAGCAGGCGAAGAAGCGGAGTTTACGTGCTGTAAATGAGCATTCTGAGCCTGTTTTTAACGCAGTATCGGCAACGCAGGTAATTTTCAACGGCCTGTTAAAGCAAAAAGCTCAGGCCCACGCTGAATAGCAGCAGGGCGAACAATCGTTTGAGCAGGCGCGGCGACAACTTGTGCGCCAGGCGCGCGCCAAAGCGGGCGAAAAACATGCTGG
>JAIERF010000271.1 GCA_019747075.1 Pseudomonadaceae bacterium | reverse complement strand
TCGCCGGCGTATTCCAGTTCGGAAAACTCGCGGTGGTTGCAGTACAGGGTGACGTGCACGTTGCCCGCGTCCGCCGGTTCGACAATCACCTGCACCTGATAGAACGGCCGGCTGCCGGGCAGTTGTGGCTCGGGGCGGCGTTCGATGGCCTGGGCGCGCAGCGGTGCCGCGGGCAGCACCTGGTAATAGAGCACCTCCGGGGTGCTCGCCAGGCTCTGGCTGTCCAGCGCCTGCAGGGCGTTGCGACGGTAGAACAGCGATTGCAGAAAGCGCTGCAGCGGGGTCAGCAGGTTCTGTTCGTCGTGGAACGGAAGGCGCTGGCGCCACAGCGCATTGTGCTCATCCAACACGCTGAGTTCGGCCTGCTCACCGTGCAGGCGATAAAACACTTGAATGCAGTCGGGCCGCCCGAGGGGCAGGATCAGCGCCAGGTCGTTGCCTTCCAGCGCGTGTTTGTCCAGGTGCAGGGCGCTGTAGTGCGGCTGCTCCTCGCCGAGGTGGTCGAGCAGGCTGGCCAGGTCGGCCAGCACCGCATGACTGACTTGGCCCGGTTGCAGGTCGAGCACGTGGTAGCGCTGCTGGATCTGCAGCAGGTAACGGCTGGGCTGGGCGGCGTCGAGGTGCTCAAGGACGTCGCGAAACAAGCCTTCGACCCGCTCGGCAATCGCCACCGCGCGGTTCTTGCAGAAACAGCGCACCTGCAGCTCCGGCCGCGGACCCTTGGCCGGCAGGCTGTTGAGCAGGTCGCGCAGGCAATCGAGCATGGCGTTGGCGCCGTCGTAGCGGCTGACCAGCAGTTCGTTCCAGCTGTTGAGGGTGATCTGGTCCAGGCTCTGTACCAGGTTTTCCCGCGTGCCGGCGTAGCCGAGGGCGTCGGTGCGGCTGCTGGCCATGTGCACGTTGAGCTGGCTGTGCTGCTTCAGCGGGTCGAGGCCGACATTCACCAGGAGCAAGATGCGGGTCGGTGCGCTGGCCTGCAGCAGGGCGTTTTCGCTGACTTCCGTGAGGGGTAGCGGCAGGCTCTGGCGCAGGCTGTCGAGCAACTTGTTCAGCTCGAAATCACTGAGGTCGCTGCTGCCGGCGTGCAGCGACAGGCCGGTGGCCTGGTCGATGATGGTGTTGCGATGGCACCAGGCGAGCAGTTCGCTGAGTTGCCGCGTGCGTTTCAACGGGGCGAAGTCGGGCCATTCCTGGCCATTCAGGTTGCCACTGTAGAGCGCCCACTGGGTTTCGTTGCTGCTCTCTCCTGCCGGGCAATGGACCAGGGTCAGGCTGTCTTCGGCGAGGTCCGGGGCGATGCCCGGGTTGATGTATTCGATCTTGCCGGCCTTGCGCTCGAAGGCCGCGTACAGGCGGCGGCCGAGCACGCCCAGGTCGCGGCTGTTGAGCATGCTGCCGGCCTGCACGCTGCGGGCGAACTCGGAGAGAAAGCGGTAGCTGTAGGTCAGCTCGTTGACCAGCGCACGGCGTTCGCTGCTGGCCTGACGCACCTTCCACTGGCTGCGGCTGTCGAGCAGCGCGAGCTCGCGCGGGCCCCAGCCCCAGCTCGCGGTCAGGCGTTCGAGCAGCAGGCGTTGCCAGCTTTTGCTGCGTCCACGGGGCGGCAGGCTGAGTTTCTTGCCGACCTTCAGGTACAGGCAGCGGCGGATCAGCTCCAGGCGCTCCAGCTCATGGCGGGCGCTGAGGTATTCCTCCAGGCGACGGTAGACGACGATGTACGGGTCCAGGTCGTCGAGGTCGAGCTGGTTGCTAAACACCGCCTGCTTGAAGCGCAGGCTCAGGCACTCGACCTGCGGGTGCTGGCTGGCATACACCTCAGTGAGCAGCAGCTTGAGCACCGATTTGTAAGGCGACTCGATGCCCTTGAACAGCTGCCACATGCCGGCGCCGAGAAACTCGCCGGGTGGAATCCGCGCCAGGTGGCCGAGGTCGAGCACATCGGCCTCGCGGATAAAGCGTTTGCTCAGCAGGGTGTGGGTGTACTCGGCGTAGCGCGCCTCTTCATACACCGGCACCAGCCACCACAACGGCGTGCGCCCGCCGAGCCAGATGGCGGTGCGGTAAAACTCGTCCAACAGCAGGTAATGCTGGGTGGTACCGCAGTCGTCGGAGGTCAGCTGGGCTTCGCGATCACCGACGGTAAAACGCGCCGGGTCGACCAGAAAACAGTGCACCTCGGCGCCCTGGGTGGCCGCCCAGCTTTCCAGCAGGCTGCATTTGCGCTGCAACTCCTGCAGGGCGCTGGCCGACAGGTTCGGCGCATGGCAGACCCACAGGTCCATGTCGCTCTGCTCGGCCTGGGCCACGGTGCCCAGGCTGCCCATCAGGAACAGGCCGTGAATCGGCAGCGCGGCATTGCCACGGTAGGGCTTGTAGGTGAACGAGCGGGTCAGGCGCTGGGCTTCGCCGAGCAGCGCGTCGTCCGGCTCGAAGCCCGACAGCCCGGCCGGCGTGCGGCTGCTGACATAACCCGGCAGCAGCGGATGGTTGACGTGAAACAGCAGCGGCAACAGCTTGAGCACCAACTGCTGGCGCGTCGACAGTGCCTGCACGGTGCGCGCCAGGCGGCCGCTGTTGACCTTGAGAAAACGCCCACGCAACTGCGTCAGCACCTTGCGGTCGATGCCGTCGTCGATGTCCGGGCGGATTTCCTGGGTGCGGGTCATAGCCGAAGCCTAAGCATTTTCGCCGCCCACTGCCAGAGCGGCGCGCGGCTAGTTGAGCACCACCAGCAGCAGACCGACCACGACGATGGCGACGCCCAGCACCTTGGGTGGGTTCAGGCGTTCGCCGAGTAGGCCGATGCCGAGGGCCACGGTGATCGGGATGCTGATCTGGCGAAACGCGACCACATAGCTGACATCGCGGGCCGTGGCCATGGCCCAGACTACCAAGGCGTAGGTGAGCAGCATCATCACCCCGGTAAACAGGCTGCTGCCCAGCGGCGGCGGGGCGTGTCGCCATTGTCGGCGCAACCCCGGCAAGAGCATCGCCAGGCCCAGCCACAGCGCCGCGCTGCCGGCCTGCAGCACCACATAAAGGAGTGCCACCCAGGCGTCGTGCAGCTTGAGACCGGGTAATTCACGCATGGCTCGGGTGGCCAGGTCGTCGATCAGCGAATAGCCCGCGGTGGCAGTGGCCGCCAGCAGGGCAAAGCAGGTAGCGGCATTCAGGTAATGGCTCAGGCGCAGGTCGGCGAAGCGCTGCATCGGCAAGAAGAAGCAGCCGCCGACGATCAGCACGATGCCGAGCACGGCGCCGCCGCTGATGCGCTCGGCGCTGCCCAGCAACAGGCTGCCAAGCAGCAGCAAAATCAACGGTGACGAGCGAATCAGCGGGTAGAGCGTCGACAGCTCGCCGCGCCGGTAAGCTTCGGCCAGCCCCCAAATATAGAGGGCCTGGAATAATCCTGAGAGCAGCAGCCAGGCCCAGATCGGCGGCGTCAGGGCCAGCAGCAGCGGCCAGGTAAATGGCAGCACCAGCGGCAGGCCGAGCAGCAAGCCCCACAGACTCGCCAGCCAGAAATAGCCGATGCTCGGTCCGGCCTTCTTGCCCGCCAGATTCCAGCCGGCGTGGGTGATGGCCGAGAGCAGCACCAACAGCAGGGTAAAGCCGCTCATGCGCCGCGCCAGGCGCGTTGCTGGCGGTGCAAGACGGCGCCGAGCAGGCCGTGGATTAATTTGGCCAGGGCGCAGGTGGCCATGATGCACACCGCCATGGCGGCCGCGGCGGCGGTTTGCCCAGCGTCATCCAGGTTAAGCACGCTGATCGCCGCCAGGTTGGTATGCGGCCCGTAGAGAAACACCACCGCCGACACCGTGGTCATGGCGTTGACGAAGAAATACAGGGCCACATCCAGCAGCGCCGGCAAGCTCAGCGGCAGGCTGACCCGGCAAAGAATCTGCAGGCGCGAGGCGCGCAGCGATTCGCCCACCGACTCGAACTCGCTGTCCAGCTGCTTGAACGCCGTGACCAGATTGAGGTGCGGCACCGAGTAGAAGTGCGTCAGGGTGCACAACACCAGAATCGTCATGCCGCCATACAGGCCGTTGATCGGGTTGTCCGGGTGGTTGAAGAAAAAGATATAGCCCAGGCCCAGGGTCATCCCCGGCACCGCCAGGGGCAACAGGCTGAGCAGTTGGAACAGCGTGGTCAGCGCCTGCGGCTGCGGCGTGCGCTGGCTCAGCCAGGTGTTGAGAAACACCAGCACGGTGCCCGCCAGCATGGTCAGGCCCGCCAGGCGCAGGGAGTTGAAATAACTGCTCCAGCCGTCGCCGATCAGGCGGCCGAACTGGTAGTTGTTCAGGCTCAGGTTGAGGTTGTACGGCCAGTAAGTGACCAGCGAGGCGTAGATGGCCATGCCGATCACCGCGCCGATAAAGCTCAAGGCCGGCAGCAACAGGGCCGCGCCCCACAGATCGCGCAGTACGTTGCTCTTGGGCCGCCAGGGCACCGCGCGGGCGGTCAGGGTGGCGGCCTGGCGGCGCTGCACCCAGCGGTCGGCGAGGAAGGCCAGCAAGGCCGGCAGCAGTAGCAAGACGCTGACCACCGCGCCCATCTCGAAGCGCTGCTGGCCGATCACCTGCTTGTACACATCGGTGGCGAGCATGGCGTACTGGCCGCCGATTACCTTGGGCACGCCAAAGTCGGTGAACACCAGAATGAACACCACAAAACCGGCGCTGACCAGGCCGTAGCGGGCATTGGGCAGAGTCACGGTGAAGAAGGTGCGCCAGGTCGAGGCACCGAGCACTTCGGCCGCCTCGTAATGCCGGGCATCGGCCTGGGACAGGGCCGTGAGCAGAATCATCAGGGCGTGAGGGAAGGTCCAGAAGCAGGAGCCGAGGACGATGCCCAGCGGGCCATAGATCGAGCTGTCACCCAGCCAGGCCTTGAGCACGCCTTGCTCGCCGAACAGGTAGATCAGGCTGATGGCCGGCAGCAGCGACGGCGCCAGAATCGGCAGTAGCAGCGCACCGCGCAACCAGCCGCGCAAGGGCAGACGGGTACGGGTCAGGGCCCAGGCGGTGGCGAAAGCACTGGTCAAAACCAGCAGGGTGCTCAGGCTGGCGACCAGCAATGAGTGGCCGAAGGCGCGCAACAGGGCGCCACTGGCGAAGTAACTGTGAAAGTTGGCCAGGCCGACGAAGTTACCGTCGCGGTCGCTCAGGCTGCGGCCGAGCAAGCTCAGTAGCGGTGCCGGCAGGAGGACGATAAACACGCTGATCAGCAGGGCAAACAGCAGGGCCAGGCCCAGGCGCTCGTGGACGATCAGGCGAGCGGAAGTCAGGGGTTGGGATGTTGCAAGCATGACGGGGGTAATCCACACGGGGACGGACGCCGGTGGGCGCCCGTGGCTAACAATAGGCTCAGGCGGCGAAGCAACTCAGGGCTTCGGCCGGCAGGTGCATGCCCAGTTGCAGGCCTTGGCACAGGCCCAGCTGGCGGGCGCTGCGGGCGTCGACATCGACGGTCAGGGCTTCGCTCAGGCCGGCCACGCGCATGCGCAAACGGATAAAGGTGCCGAGAAACTCCAGGTGCTCGATATGCGCCGCCAGGCCCCCTTCGTGTAGCGGCACCAGGCGCACTTCTTCCGGGCGAAAGGCCAGGCGCAGGCGCTGACCGGGTTGCTGATCGGGCTGGGGCATCTCCAGCAGCTGGCCTCCGAGGCTGACTAAGCCTGCGGCATCGCGCTGGGAGTCGACGAAGTTCATCGCACCGATAAATTCGGCGACGAAGGGGCTGGTCGGCTGACGGTAGATTTCTTGCGGCGTGCCGATCTGCTCGATCACGCCGTGATTCATCACCACCACACGGTCGGCCATGGTCAGGGCCTCTTCCTGGTCGTGGGTGACCAGAATCGTGGTGACCCCGAGCTGCTGTTGCAGGCGGCGGATCTCTTTGCGCAGGTGGCCGCGCACCCGCGCATCGAGGGCCGACAGCGGCTCATCGAGCAGCAGCAAACCGGGCGCCGGGGCCAGGGCGCGGGCCAGGGCGACGCGCTGCTGCTGACCGCCAGACAGTTGGGCGGGGTATTTGTTGGCGTGCTCGCTCAGGCCAATCAGTTCCAGCAGTTCACTGACGCGCTGGTTGATGGCGGCCTTGGCCAGGCGCTGACTGCGCAGGCCGAAGGCGATGTTGGCGTGCACGCTGAGATTGGGGAACAGCGCATAGGATTGAAACACGATGCCGAAGTCGCGCTGGCGCGGCGGCAGCAGGGAAATATCCCGCTCGCCTTGCAGCAGACGGCCGCTGCTTTGCGCTTCCAGGCCGGCGATGATGCGCAGCAAGGTGGTCTTGCCGCAGCCCGAGGGGCCAAGAAAGCACAGCAGTTCACCCGGCTGGATATCCAGGTGAATATCGCGCAACACCTGGGTGGCGCCGAAGTGCTTGTTGATGCCGTGCAGTTGCAAACGGCTGCCGCAGCCTTGAGTCATGGCCAGTTACCTCTGTAGCGGGGTGCAGGTGATGGCAGGTAACCGACACCCGCGGCCCTGCTAACGCAGGCCGCGGGATGCCGATACGAGGCGGGGTTTACTTGGCTTCGGCCTTGCCTTCGTAGCGTTTCTGCCACTCGGTGAGGATGCTGTCGCGGTTTTGCGCCGCCCAGTCGAAGTCATTCTTGATCAGCAGTTTTTCCGGCTCGGCCGGGAAGTGCGCGACCGGCTTGGCGATCCCAGGCATGGCGACGATGGCGTAGCCTTCGTTGTACAGCTGGTTGGCTTTTTCGCTGGCGGCCCAGTCCATCAGGGTCTGGGCGGCGGCCAGTTGCTTAGTGCCTTTGAGAATACCGGCGGCTTCCATTTCCCAGCCTAGGCCTTCGCTGGGGAAGATCAGCTCCAGCGGCGCGCCGGCGGCTTTCTCTTTGGCGCCGCGGTAGGCGAAGGAGATGCCAATCGGTGCTTCACCGGTGGCGGCCATCTTGCAAGGCTTGGAACCGGAGTGGGTGTAGCTCTTGATGTTCTGGTGCAGGCCGTCCATGAAGGTCCAGCCCTTATCCGCGCCAAAGGTCTGCAACCAGGCCGAGACGTCCAGGTAGCCGGTGCCCGATGAGGCCGGGTGGGGCATGACCACATGGCCGCGGTACACCGGGTTGGTCAGGTCTTGCCAGGTTTTTGGCTGCGGCAGGTTGTACTTGGCGGCTTCCACGGTGTTGAAGCAGATGGCGGCCATCCAGGCGTCCATGCCGATCCACTGCGGCGGGTTCTGGCTGTCGCGGAACAGCGGCTTGAGCTGCTCGGCATTCTTCGCCGCGTAGCCTTCCAGCATGCCGTCCTGTTGCAGCAGTTTCAGGCTGGTGGCGGCCAGGCCCCAGACCGCATCGGCCTGCGGGTTGGCTTTCTCGGCCAGCAGGCGAGCGGTGATCACCCCGGTGGAGTCGCGCACCCAGTTGATCTTCACGTCCGGGTGGTCCTGGTTGAAGCGGGCGGCGTACTTGCTCAGGTCTTCCGGTTCGAGGGCGGTGTAAACGGTCAGCTCGCTGGCGGCCAGGGCCGAGAACGAGAGGGCGGTCATGGCAACGGCGAGCAGGGAACGCAAAGGCTTGAGCGATTTCACGAAAATCTCCTCTCGGGGCGAACCCGGAGACTGGCGGGTGAGGTGGCCGCATGGCCGGTCTGCGGGCGTTGCTGCGGGTTGCCCGGTGCCCAGATGCTAGGCCCGGCGGGTTGCGGCTTTGTGACGGCCAACGGGCAAATGGCCTAGTTTTGCTTATGCCGATGAGCAGTCATTCTTGGGCTAGGGTCTGTTGCCGTTTCATTCGTGGCCGCGCCGGAGCCGGTTTTTGCGCGAGGCAAGGCGCGAGGAGCGTGATTTGGTTATTCCAAATAAGCGACGAGTAACGCGGCCTCGCACAAAAACCGGCCCGGCCCTTCGGGTTGCGCGCGAAATGGCCCCCGCTGTTGTTGCAGGACTTGATAAGGGAATAACCATTACCTGCGTCCTGCGCCTAACCGGGGACCATTTCGCGCGGCAACGCGGCTCACGATGAAACGGCAACAGACCCTAGGCCCGGCGTAGGCAGGCGCAAACCGGCCTGGTGGCCGCGCAGCTCGCGGCGCAGCCAGTCGCAGAAGGCGGTGACCTTGGGGCGCTGGTCGCCGCGCTGGCAGACCAGGTAATGGCCGCCGCGGGTCGGCAGGATGCCCGGATGCGGTTGCACCAGCTCGCCGCGCTGCAGGGCATCACTGACCAGAAAACTGCGGGTCAGCAGCACGCCGTCGCCATAACGCACGGCCTGCATGGCTAGGGTGGTGGTGTCGAACTCCAGGCCGGGCGCGGGCGCCAGGCCGTGGCTCTGCTGCTGGGTCAGCCATTCGTTCCAGCCTTCGCGGTAGCCGAGCACGCTGTACAGCGGCCAGCTCATCAGCGCCTGGGCCGAGCCCGGCCAGCCGCGCCGTTCGAGGGTCGCCGGGCTGCACACGGTCAGCCAGTGTTCGCTCGTCAGGCGTTCCACCTGGCGGTCGCTCCAGTCGCCGTAGCCGTTGCAGATCTCCACGTCGGCGTTGCTTTCTTCGGCAAACGCAGTCCACGGCGAGGAGCTGATGCGTACGCGAAAGCGTGGGTAGTCGGCGAGAAAACGCTGCAGGCGCGGGGCCAGGAAGTGTTCGGCGAAGGAGTTGGAGGCGCGCACGCTGAGCTGGGTGCGGCCGCGCTCGCCGAACAGTTCATCGGTGCTGTTGCGCAGGGTGTGAAAGGCCTGGGTGAGAGCGGGCAGGTAGCTGCGGCCAACTTCGGTCAGGCGCAGGCCTTTGGCTTCGCGGATAAACAGCGGGCTGCCGAGGTGCTGCTCCAGTTGTTTGACCTGCTGGCTAACGGCGGCCTGGGTGACGTGCAGCTCGTCGGCGGCGCGGGTGAAGCTGCCCAGGCGGGCCGAGGTTTCAAAGGCGCGCAGGGCATTCAGTGGAGGCAGTCGGGACATGGCGGTGGCTGTGGTCGCAGGGGAAGGGTCCGGGCAGTAAAACGGCTGCAAATGACGTTGCTGTTACACGCCATAAGAAAACCTAGCGCTTGGCGCTAGCCCTGCTGTGTGGGCTGTGCCGCTGGCAATGCCGATACTGGCCGGCATTCACATCGGTGCATAAGGCCCCCGTCATGCAAGCACTCACCCTGGCTATTTTCGACCTCGACCACACCCTGCTGGATGCCGATTGTTCGGTGCACTGGGCCGCCCATATGCAGGACCTCGGCTGGGCCGACCGCGAGCAGTTTGCGCGCCAGCACGCCGCGTTGATGGCTGATTACGGCGAGCGCGGCCTGGACATGCACGCCTATCTGGACCTGACCCTGGCGCCGCTGGTCGGGCGCAGCGAGGCCGAGGTGGGGGTTGAGGTGCAACGGCTGATCGCCGAGCAGTTGCTGGCGCGGGTGTATCCCGAGGCCCTGGAGCTGATTGCCAGCCACCGTGCCGCCGGGCACACCTTGATGCTGGTGTCGGCCAGCGAGGAGTTTCTGGTGCGGCCGATGGGGCTGGCGCTGGGGTTTGAGCATATCCACGGCGTGCCCTGCGAAGTTCGCGCCGGCCGTTACAGCGGGCGGACTCAGGGCTTGCTGACCTACGCCGAGGGCAAGGTGCACTGCCTGGAGAACTGGCTGATGCGCCAGCATGTCGAGGTGCAGCAGAGCTATTTCTACAGCGACTCGCACAACGACCTGCCCTTGCTGGAGTGGGTCAGTGAGCCGCGGCCGACCAATCCCAATGCGCGCCTGGCGGCCGAGGCGGAGCGCCGCGGCTGGACGTGTCGCTGGCTGAACGCCGCCGCCTGAACCCCCCACTTCTTTCTCTGCCAAAGGTCGCTGTTATGCGCGAAGCCATTTTGCTTACTCCCGGTCCGCTGACCACCAGCCTGACCACCAAAACCGCCATGCTGCAGGACTGGGGCTCATGGGACGGGCGCTTCAATGGGCTGACCGCCAGCGTCTGCGCCGATCTGCTGGCCATCGCCCACGCCCAGGCCAGCCATGTTTGCGTGCCGCTGCAAGGCTCCGGCACCTTCGCCGTGGAGGCGGCCATCGGCACCCTGCTGCCGCGCGACGGCGCCTTGCTGGTGCTGGTCAATGGCGCCTACGGCCAGCGCATGGCGCAACTGGCCGAAGTCATGGGCCGCCAGGTGGCCACCCTGGAGTTTGCCGACGACCAGCCGGTGTGCCCACAGCAAGTGGCGGCATACCTGGCCGCGCACCCCGAGATCACTCACGTCGGTGCCATTCATTGTGAAACCAGCACCGGCCTGCTCAATCCGCTGGCCGCGATTGCCGCCGTGGTGGCAGCGGCGGGTCGTCAGCTGATCATCGACAGCATGAGCGGCTTCGGCGCCCTGCCGGTGGATGCCCGTGAGCTGCCGTTTGCGGCGCTGGTGTCATCAGCCAACAAGTGCCTGGAAGGTGTGCCCGGCATGGCCTTTGTGCTGGTGGAGAAACAGGCGCTGGCTGCCAGTCGTGGCAACAGTCATTCGTTGTCCCTGGATTTGTACGACCAGTACGCCTATCTGCAGCGCACCGGCCAATGGCGTTACACGCCACCGACCCATGTGTTGGCCGCTCTGCGCAGTGCCCTCGATCAGTACCACGCCGAGGGCGGTCAAGCGGCGCGGCTGGCGCGTTATCAGGCCAATGGCGAGCGCTTGCGCGCGGGGCTCGCGGCGTTGGGCTTGCAGCCCTATCTGCCGGCCGCGGTGCAGGCGCCGATCATCTACACCGCCCATGCGCCCGCGCATCCTGAGTACCAGTTTATGGCCCTGTACCAGGCCGTGCGTGAGCGCGGGTTTATCCTCTATCCGGGCAAGTTGACCCGTCTGGAAACCTTCCGCGTCGGCTGTATCGGCGCCATTGATCACGCTGAAATCGACCTGGCCCTGGCCGCGCTAGGAGCGGCGCTGGCCGAGCTTGGCTGGCTGCCCACGAAGCATCAGGAGTAAGACCATGAGCTATCGCTACCAACGCCGTTACACCGGCCCGCTGCAGGCGGTGATCTTTGACTGGGCCGGCACCGTGGTGGATTTCGGCTCCTTCGCCCCGACCCAGGTGCTGATTGACGCCTTCGCCGGTTTCGATATTCAGGTCAGCCTGGCCGAGGCGCGCATCCCTATGGGCCTGGCCAAGTGGGATCACATCCAGGCCCTGGGCCGTTTGCCGGCCGTGGCTGCACGCTGGCAGGCGCGCTTTGGCCGGGCGATGAACGATGCCGATGTGGATGCTCTGTACGCGGCGTTTATCCCGCTGCAAATCGAGCGGGTGGGCGACTACTCGGCGCTGATTCCAGGGGCGCTGGAGTGCATTGCCACGTTGCGCCAGCGCGGTCTGAAAATCGGCTCCTGCTCGGGTTACCCGCGGGTGGTGATGGATGCGTTGCTGCCGATTGCCGCCGCGGCCGGTTACGCCCCGGACTGGGTGGTGGCGACCGATGACCTGCCAGCCGGCGGTCGACCGGGGCCGTGGATGGCGCTGGAAAACCTGATTCGCCTGGGCGCCAGCGACGTGGCCGCCTGCGTCAAGGTCGACGACACCGTGCCGGGGATTGATGAGGGGCTGGCGGCGGGCATGTGGACCGTTGGCCTGTCGGCCTCGGGCAACGAAGTGGGCTTGAGTCATGCTCAGTGGTCGGCGCTTACCCCGGCTGAGCAAGCGGCGTGCGCCCGTCCGGCGGCGGCCAAGTTGCAGCAGGCCGGTGCCCATTATGTGCTTGCCAGCATCGCCGAATTACCGGCCGTGCTCGACGCTATCGAGCAGCGCCTGGCCAACGGCGAGCGGCCGTAAACGCGTTATGGATGAGGGTGCGATCTGGCTGCTGCAGGTGCGGCTTAAGCCGCACCTGCAAAGGGGTCATGTGCCCGTAACGATGAGCGGGCACATGGGATTTCAACGGAGGGTCAGGCGGTTTCGCTGACCTTGAGAATGGTCAGCAGGGATTGGGCGTGCTCGGCGGCATCCAGGCCGAGGCTGGTCAGGTAGCCGCCGTCGTTGAGGGTGGTCAGGCCTTTGTCATGCAGGCGTTGGGCGGCGGCAATCGCGCTCGGGGCGGCGGTGTGGTGAACCTTGAGGCCCTCTTTGGTGTTGGCCAGGTTGAACAGCGCAAGAATTTCCAGTTCGGCAACCAACTCAGGGGTATACGACATAGGTGCTCCAGGCTCTTGAAAGGCGCCGGGGCTTAACTGCCCGGCGAAGGGGCCATCGTCACTGCGTGGCGACGGGGCTTTTTGCAGTGTAGCGAGGCAGTGCGGAGTCTGCGCTGCCGTGTTGCCAATCCTGCAGAATCTGCTGGTAGCGGCCATTGTCCTGGATCAAGCGCATGCCTTGCTCGAAGCGCTGCAGGGCGTCGGCGGCCTGCGCGGCATGGCGGGAAAAGCTCAAGTGCAGCTGGGGCTGATGCACGGTGGCCACCGGGCTGAACTGGTCGGCCAGCTCCGGGTGTTGGCGGAACAAGTGGCTGGCGATGCCGCGATAGGCCACCACGTAGTCGACGCGCTGGCGCTGCAGCATAAGAAAGCCATTGCGGTCCTGGCGCACTGGCACCCGCACGAGTTGCTGGTTGTGGTCGAAGCGTTCGCCGTATTCGTAGCCGATGGTGACCGCCACCCGTTTGCCCGCCAGTTGTTCCAGCCCGCTCAGCGGTGTGGCCTGGGCGCTGCGCGCCCAGAGCAGGATGTCGTCGTGGAACAGGGCGGTTTTCGGCAGCAGGTAGTCGACGGCAATCTGGGCATTGGGCGCGGTGTTGAAGCAGGCCACCAGTTCGCCCTTCAGCGCCAGCTGCATGCAGCGGGCATAGGGGTAGGGCAGCAGCTCAATGTCGGTGGAGGTGGCGGCAAAAGCCGCTTTGACGATGTCCACCGACATGCCCTGGACCTGGCCGTCACGCAGGGCCGTATACGGGTACCAGTCATCTTCGGCGCCGATGCGCAGCGGTTCGGCATGCGCCGGGGGCGCAGTAGCGAACAGCAGGGCCAGCGGCCAGCCGTGCCGAATAAGGCGGGTCAGGGTCATCCGTGAGCGGCTCCGCGAGGGCGAACAGGCCGGGATGGCCGTTGCCCGTCAGTTTAGGGTTTAGGCCTTTACTTGTGTAGGGTTATTCCGGCAGGGTCGGCAGGGCGCGCAGGGCCTGCTCATACCAGGCCAGGTCGAACGGGCGCTCGGCGTCGAGCATGGCGCGCACTTCAAAGGCCAGCACCTGAGCCATCAGGTCGATAATTTCCTCGCGCGGATAACCCACCAGGGTCAGCTTGTTGTAGGTGGCCTTGGCGGCGGCGGGGCTGTCCGCTTCCAGCTGGTTTTCGATGGCCTGGGTCAGGGTCTGTTCGGCAAAGACTTCGTCTTCGTCGGTTTGCGGCTGGTCTTGTTCGGTCATAAAAATTCCTGAGAAAGATGATGGCGCCTGCGCGGCTCACTCGGGCTGCGGAGGGGCGGGCGCGGTCTGGTAAAACTCGGCGGTCAGTGCCTTGCCATGGTTGCGGCTGAGCAGTTTGCGCAGGCTGCCGTCGCTGATCATGGCTTGCACATGCTGGCTGAGCCAGTCGATTTCCGCGCGGCTGAGGGTCAGGCGCGACAGGTACAGGCCAATGCTGAAGGCGTCCGATTCCGGCACGTGGATGATCCGCACCTGGTCCTGCAGGCCCAGTTGGTCCAGTTCCTTCTGGTAGACACCCGCGGTCATCAGGGTGGCCTGAATGCGCCCGGCCTGCAGCTTGATAAAGATATTGCTCGGGTAGGAGGAGAACTCAATGCGTTGCAGCTTCTCCAGTGCTTGCAGGCGTTTGTCGAAGTAGGGGCCGCTGGAGTGACCACGGACCAGGCCGATCTTTACCTTCGGGTCGGCCAGCAGTTGTTCCAGTGACTGGATGTGCTCACCGGCGCGGCGATCGACCAGGATGTCGTTGCGCGCCTTGAAGTACTCGATGAACACGCCCACCTGGTCGCGCTCCGTTGTGCGGATGGTCGGCGAGATGATGTCCAGGTGTTGCAGCTTGGCTTCATGCCAAGCGCGGGCGCGTGGCAAAGGATCAATTTCGAAGGTGCAGCCGCTGCGGCGAGTGAGCTCGGCATAGAAGTCGAATGACGAGCCCGCGGGCGTGCCGTCGTCCAGCAGGTAATAGCTGTAGCCGATCTGCGAGACGCCAACCCGGTAAGTGCGCGGGCAGTGCTCGCCGGCCAGGCTGGGGGCGCTGCTCAGGAGCAGGCCCAGCGTGGCCGCGAGCAAGAGCCCGGCAGCGCGTACGCGTTTGGCGACTGGGGCCAACCCGGAGGTGGCCCCTGCGTGACTGGCCAGGCTCAGCGGGTGGCCAGCAGCGCTTGGCCGCGGACGACGGCGGCGCGGACCTGATTCGGGGCGGTGCCGCCGATATGGTCACGGGCGTTGACCGAGCCTTCCAGGGTCAGCACGGCGAACACGTCGTCGGTGATTTCGGTGCTGAACTGGCGCAGTTC
>JAIERF010000357.1 GCA_019747075.1 Pseudomonadaceae bacterium | reverse complement strand
CGGCGCCAGCAACGGCTGCAGCGCCAGACTGATGGTTTCTTCATTGAGCTGACGCAGCTGGTTGCTCGACTCACGCTTCCATTGCGCCAGGCTCGACAGCTCTTCGTTGAGGCGCTCTTCCAGGGCCGAGATATCGACGTGAAAACGCTCACGCTCGGCCTCCGGCAACTGGGCGAACTCGGCCTCGTCCAGCGCCTTGCCGTCCTTCATCGGGGTAAAGGCGATGTTGCTGCTGTCGCGGTACAGGGCCACCTCTTTTTCCAGCGAGGCGCGCTCAATCACGTCCAGAGCGCGGTCGTAACGCTGGTTGAAGATGCGGTCGATGGCGCTCTTCTTCTGCTGGTACGACGGATGCTCGAACACCGCCGGAAAGGTCGCCAGCAGGTTGTCGATCAGGTGATTGATATCGGCCAGAAAGGCACTCGCCGTGCCCGCCGGCAACTCCAGCGCCCGCGGCTCGCGCGGTTCGTCGAAGTGATTGACGTACACCCAGTCAGACGGTGTGGCCAAACGCTTGGCTTCGGCCTTGAGGTAGCGCTGCACAAACGAGAAGCGCCCGGTGCCGGGCTCGCCCATCACATAGACGTTGTAACCCGGCCGCGGCATGGCCACGCCAAACTGCAGGGCATCCACCGCCCGCTCCTGGCCGAGCACGCCGCGAAAGGGCTCCAGCTCGTCGGTGCTGTTGAAGTTGAATTGGGCGGCATCAAACGGACGGGTCAACGCTTCGGGCGCCACCCGCAGGGCAGTCGCTATCGAGTCGGCCATGGCAAATCCTTAGGCTAGCGGCGCGCCAGCAGGCAGAGCGGCGCACACGGGAAGATGCGTCCATTCTGGCGCCGGCCACGGAGCACTGGCAAGGCATTCGCCGGTCTGCCTGGCTTACTCCGCCAGATCGGCACAGCCCAGGCAGAAGGCCGCGGTGGGCAGCGCCTGCAAGCGCGCCGGGGCGATAGCAGCGCCACAACGCTGGCACAGGCCATAGCTGCCGCCGCTCAGCCGCAGCTTGGCCTGGGCCGCCTGCGCCTGGCCAAGCTCGGCCTCAATCAGCAGTGCCTGCAACACCTCGTCGTTCTGCCGCTCGCCGGCCTGCTCGGCCGAATCCGCCGAATGGCTGCCAGCGAGGTCACGGCGGATGGCCGTTACCCGCGCCGCATATTCGGCTTCCAGGCTATCGAGAACAGTTTGCGGATCGAAAGTCGTCATGGCGCACACTCCTGCGGAAAGATGCTTTCAGTGTGGCTGGCTGACGGCAACCTGCACTGACGTGCATCAAGGCCGCCTGCCGACTTGCGCACAGCCCGTGCAGTACGCCTTGACACTGACCGGTCATTCCGAAAAGCTGCAAGGTACAGACGGGTACACAAGTGCCCCACGAGGCTGGCAAAAGTCGACCTCCGGACACCCTGGTTTCCACCCCCGCCTGGACGGCGCAGGCCTTGTGCCTGAGCTACCTACCAAGGATTGCATAGAGAGTAAAACCATGAAAAAACTCCTGCTCGGTACCCTGCTTGTTGCTGTTTCCTCTGCCGCCCTCGCCGAAGCACCCGGCGGTCCGAACTGCGGTTGGGGCAACATGCTGTTCAAAGGCCAACGCGGCACGGCCTCGCACTTTGTTGCTTCCACCACCAACGGCACCTCGGGCAACGCCACCTTCGGCATGACCTCGGGCACCAACGGCTGCTCCACCAATGGCACCCTGACCTACGGCGGCAAGCCGATGCTGATCGTCAGCAACATGATGGACGAGCTGTCGGAAGACATGGCTAAAGGCCAGGGCGAAGCCCTGACCACCTACGCCGTGGTTCTGGGTGTAGCACCGCAAGACCGCGCCCATTTCAACGAAGCCGCCCATGCGCACTTCAATGAAATCTTCAGCAGCGCCTCGGTCAGCGCCGCTGACGTGCACGCCGCCACCCTGGCGATGATGCAGAAAGACGCTCGTCTGGCTAAATACGCCCACGAAGCCTAAGCCCCCGTTCCGGGCAGCGGTTCACACCGCCACCCGGACGTTGCGCTCCATGGCCGTAGCCCGCGTCTTTTGGCGCGGGTTTGTTTTGCAGAGTCATGCCCCCCATGTTCAAACGCCTGCTTTCCCTTCTGGCGCTGTGCGCCTGCGCGCCCCTGGCCGCGCAACCACAGTTTGCTGACACCCGCCTGCACAGCCTGGCCAACGACCCCTACTGGATTGCCCTCGGCCATTACGAGACCGGCAAACTGGGCGGCTGGCGCAGCTATGTCGACGACGGCAGATTCTTCCTCGCCGACGACGGTGCCACCCAGCCGGAAGCCGAACTGCGCGCCACCCTCAAGGCCCTGTATGCGCCCGCCAGCCTTGGCGAGCAACACGCCCAATGTGTATTCCCCGCACGCAGCCGCTGGCTGCGTGAACAACTGCAGCTGAGCAACCTGCCGCAGCCCACCTGCAACGAGCTGCGCGCCTGGTACAGCGACATCGCGCCCCATAGCGCGGTGCTGATCTTCCCGGCGGCCTACCTCAACAGCCCATCGTCGATGTTCGGCCACACCCTGCTGCGCATCGACCAGGCCAACGTCGACAGCGACGGCAGCGCCATGCTCAGCTACGCGCTGAACTTCGGTGCCTTTATCGAAGGCGCCGACAACAGCATGCTGTACGCCTGGAAAGGCCTGATGGGCGGCTACCCCGGTCTGTTCGCCCTGGTGCCCTACCGGGAAAAAATGGCCGAATACACCCGCCTGGAAAACCGCGACCTGTGGGAATACCGGCTGAACCTGACGGCCGAAGAAACCGGGCGCATGGTCGAGCACGTCTGGGAGCTGAAGCAGATCCGCTTCGACTACTTCTTCTTCGACGAGAACTGCTCCTACCGCCTGCTGGAGCTGCTGCAAGTGGCCCGCCCCGGCCTGCAACTGACCGAGCAATTCCCCCTCACCGCGATCCCCACCGACACCGTGCGTGCGGTCAAGGACGCCGGCATGGTCAAGCAGATCGACTATCGTCCATCGCGCGAACGGGAACTGCGCAAAAGCGCCGAACCACTGGACGAACACGAACAGGACTGGGCCCTGCGCCTTGCCGCCGATACCGCGGCCCTGCAACAGCCCGACTTCCAGGCCTTGCCCGCACCACGCCAGGCGCTGATCAGCGACACCGCCTTCCGCCTGCTGCGCTATCAGGCCAACGGCCAGGAACGCGACCCGGCCACTGCCCAGCGCAGCTTCGACCTGCTGCAGGCCATCCACCGCAATCCACCGCCGTCCCTGGTGGTCGAACGCCCCGGCTTGCCGGAAGACGGCCACGACTCGCGCACCTGGCAACTGGGTGCCGGCAGTCGTGGTGATCGCGCGTTTGCCGAATACGGCCTGCGCATGGCCTATCACGACCTGGAAGACAACCTGTACGGCTTCCCGCTCGGCGCGCAAATCGAAATTCTGCAAATGAAATTGCGCCAGTACGAGGGCAACGACTGGCAGCTGCAGCAACTGGATCTGGCCAGCATCCGCTCCCTGACACCGCGCAGCCAGTTGCTGCAACCCTTGTCCTGGCAAGTCCGCGGCGGCTTCGAGCGGGTGCCGGGCAACAGCACTGAGCACGACGGCAAAGCCACCCTGGTCAGCCATATCAGTGGTGGTGCCGGCGCCAGCTGGCAATTGGGCGAAGACTGGCTCGGTGATGACCTGCTGGGCTTCAGCCTGCTCACCGGCCGCCTGGAGCACAACAACGACTTCGCCCCGTTCGCGGCGCCCGCCATCGGCTTCGACAGCGGCCTGCTCTGGCGCAACCCGCTGGGCAACCTGCGCCTGGAAGCCCAGGGCGACTATTTCGCCAACGGCGAAGTGCGCCGCACACTCAGCCTCAACCAGCAATGGGAACTCAGCCAGAACCTCGGCCTGCGCCTGAGCGCCGAACGCCAGTTCAGCCAACAAACCAGCCCGCTCAACGAAGTGCAGCTGGAGCTGAAGTGGTATCACTACTGAGCCGCTGAATGCTCAAACGGCACAAACAAAAAAGGCCCGCAGCACTGCGGGCCTTTTGCGTTTCAACTGGTGCCGGAGATAGGAATCGAACCTACGACCTTCGCGTTACGAGTGCGCTGCTCTACCGACTGAGCTACACCGGCGTGTTCGGTGGTCTTTTTAGCAAGTGGCACTCACATTAGGCAAGCTTTAAACAGCTGAATACGCTGTATATGCAGGTCATCAGGGCGCCACACCAAACCAGGTTGATTTACCGTTGATCCGCACACGATCGCCTGGAGCAAGTCGCCCCCAATTACTGGCAGAGACACAACTGCCCAAATGCAATGGCGCCTTATTGATATCCACATCAAGCCAGTGATCGCATCCGCGACGAGATGTTGAAACACTTTTGCCATTTACCACGACCGTCAACGCAACCGGCTCACCAAACAGAGTAGTCACCAACAAAGCGGCGGGAATAATCAGCACGCCCCACATCACGACCATGCATCCCAGCCCAAGGATCAAGTGCAACTGTGCGTTGGCTAATGCTGACTCAAAGAAAAATTCAGCGCCAATGGGCCGCCACAGCTGTAAGCCTGCATTGCAAATGCCTGCCAGCACCAAAGCGATCCATGGTGAAAAACGAACAAACGTGTCAGATGCATAAAATGGCAGGTGAAACCCTGTCATGCCTATCAGGCCAGCAGTCCCTACCAACAAGACGTAAGTAACGGTCCCCTTCATCAGTTGCCTCCATGCAAAAGCGGAGCCCTGAGGCTCCGCTTTTTATTCGCTGGGATAGATCAAGCCAGCTTCTTGTGCCGTACCCGGTGTGGCTGGGACGCGGCATCACCGAGGCGCTTCTTGCGGTCGGCTTCGTACTCGGTGTAGTTGCCTTCGAAGAACACCGCCTGCGAGTCATCCTCATACGCCAGGATGTGGGTCGCTACGCGGTCGAGGAACCAGCGATCGTGAGAGATCACAATGGCGGCGCCAGGGAAGTCCAGCAGGGCTTCTTCCAGGGAGCGCAGGGTTTCCACGTCGAGGTCGTTGGACGGTTCGTCCAGCAGCAGCACGTTGGCGCCCTCTTTCAGGGTCAGGGCCAGGTGCAGGCGGCCGCGTTCACCACCGGAGAGGTCCTTGACGAACTTCTGCTGGTCGCCGCCCTTGAAGTTGAAGCGGCCCACATAGGTGCGCGACGGGATCTCGTAGTTGCCGATTTTGATCATGTCGGAACCGTCGGAAACCATTTCCCACACGGTCTTCTTGCCGTCGAGGTCGTCGCGGCTTTGATCAACGCAGGCCAGTTGCACGGTTTCGCCGACTTCGATGCTGCCTGAGTCTGGTTGCTCCTTGCCCATCAGCATGCGGAACAGGGTCGACTTACCGGCACCGTTGCCGCCGATCACGCCGACGATGGCGCCTTTGGGCATGCTGAACGACAGGTTGTCGATCAGCATGCGGTCGCCATAGCCTTTGCACACGTTTTTGAACTCGATGACCTTGTCACCCAGGCGCGGACCGGCCGGGATGTAGATCTCGTTGGTTTCGCTGCGCTTCTGGAATTCCTGCGACTGCATTTCCTCGAAACGCTGCAAGCGGGCCTTGGACTTCGACTGACGGGCCTTGGCGCCTTTGCGCACCCACTCCAGCTCGTCCTTCATGGCCTTTTCATGGGCCGACTGCTGCTTGGATTCCTGGGCCAGACGGTCGGATTTGGCTTCCAGCCAGCCGGAGTAGTTGCCCTCGTAAGGGATGCCCTGGCCGCGGTCGAGTTCGAGAATCCAGCCGGCGACGTTATCCAAGAAGTAACGGTCGTGGGTGATCGCCACCACGGTGCCCGGGAAGTCATGGAGGAAGTGTTCCAGCCAGGCCACCGAGTCGGCGTCCAGGTGGTTGGTCGGTTCGTCCAGCAGCAGCATGTCGGGGGCCGACAGCAGCAGGCGGCAGAGGGCCACGCGGCGCTTCTCACCACCAGACAAGTGCTCGACCTTGGCATCCCAGGCGGGCAGGCGCAGGGCGTCGGCGGCGACTTCCAGCTGGCGCTCAAGGTTGTGACCGTCGCCGGCCTGGAGGATAGCTTCCAGCTTGGCTTGTTCAGCGGCCAACTTGTCGAAATCGGCATCCGGATCGGCGTATGCGGCATAGACCTCGTCGAGACGGGCCTGAGCGTCCTTGATTACGCTGACCGCTTCTTCGACCACTTCACGCACGGTCTTGCTCGGGTCGAGCTGCGGCTCTTGCGGCAGGTAGCCGACATTCAGCTCCGGCATCGGCCGGGCTTCGCCGTCGAACTCGGTGTCGACACCGGCCATGATCTTCAGCAGGGTGGACTTGCCCGAACCGTTGAGGCCGAGCACGCCAATCTTGGCGCCGGGGAAAAAGGACAGGGAAATGTTCTTCAGGATTTCCCGCTTCGGCGGTACTACTTTGCACAGCCGGTGCATGGTATAGACGTATTGAGCCATGGATTAACGCGTGCCCGTGACAGAGAAAAAGGAACGCGCCCAGGCGAGAAAACCGCCCCGCGCGCATGGGCCAAAGCTACCGGAATGCGGCCTGCAGGGCAAACCGCGAGCGCCGTGCGGGGCCGTGCGGCACGCACCAGGGCGCCATGGCAAACAGCGCCGCAGCAGGCCGCGGCACTCGTCGGCACAGCTGGCACTTGGCCACACTTCAAGGCATGCTTGGCGCCCCGCGCGAAGCCGACTACTGTCACAGTAACGCCGTCCTCTCTATTGCAGCCGTTTTTGCAGGATCACGCCTTAAGTGCTCGAGCCCGTCACCACGTCTTCTGCGTCGCCCACGGATGATCGTCGCACACCACCGCGCAGCCGCTGGTTCAAAGGCCTGTTGCTGGGCCTGCTGCTGACTATGGCGGCGCTGCTGCTCTGGCAGCTGCGCCAGGAGTTTGCCCAGCAACTGCAGCATCAACGCCAGCGCAGCTACGACTACGCCGCGCAAATCAGCGGCCAATTGGCCCTGAACCTTGAATTGCAGGTGCAAAGCACCCTCGAACTGCTGCGTCAGCACGCCCTGCGTCCGGCCCCTGGCGAGCAGAGCGACGCCTTGCTGCAGCGCCTGCAAGGCGCGTGGCCGGGACTGCTCGGCCTGGCCTGGCTCAGCCCGGAAGGCGGCTTGCTAGCCGACAGCGCCGCCAACCCAGACGATCTGCCCTACCTGCTCAGCCTGCCAACCCGCGCGGGCGCACAGGCCTATTACCTGAGCCGCGGGCCACAGGCGGATAGCCCGCTGTACCTGCTGTTTCGCCAGCCCGCCAGCGTACGGCCGGGCGGTTTCTGGGTTGCACGCCTGAGCCCGGATGCCCTGCAGCAATTGTTGCCGCAGCAACTGCCCGAGCATCAGCACTGGCGCCTGGAAGAACGCAGCGGCGAGCGCCTGATCGCCCACAGCGCCGTGCATGCCGACGACAACCTGGCCACTGCCCACAGTACCCGCGTGCTGCCCCTGGCCAACAGCGACTGGCAGCTGCGCGGTCTGCTGGACGTGGCCCAACTGCGCGCCCAGCTGCTGCCCGCCCTGCTCGGCAAGTTGCTGCTGTTTATCATCTGCAGCGCCATGACCCTGCTCACCCTCACGGTGCTGCAACGCGAACAACGCTGGCTGCGCGCCAGCCACGCCAGCTCGCGGCGCGCCCTGGATCAAGCCGCCATCGCCCTCGGTTCGATCGAAGAACGGGTGCTGCTGACCGACGACCAGGACCGCATCAGCTACCTCAACCCGCAAGCCGAACTGCTGCTGGGGAAAACCTTCAGCCAGGTCCGCGGCGCTCACCTGGAGACGCTGCTGCCGGGCCTTGCCCTGCGCCTGCACGACCGTGGCAACGCGAACGACGCCGAGGATTTTTTGCTGGAGCTGACGCAGGACGGCCAGGCCCGCACCTTCAGCGTCAGCCGCAGCGCCTTGGGTGCTGCCGATGCGCACCACGGCTACGTCTGGATGTTGCGCGACATCAGCGCCGAACAGCAGGCACGCCTTGGCCTGGAGCAAACCCAGCGGTGCTATCAGGAGATTTTCGAAGGCACCGGCACGGCGCTCTGCGTACTCGACCTGTCCAACCTGCATAGCCATTTGCAGGCGCTTGGCCTCAGTAGCCAGGACGACCTGAGCCAATGGCTCAATGCCAACCCGCAGGCTCACAGTGGCTTGCTAAAGTGCCTGCGCGTGAGTGAAATCAACCGCGTGACCGAGCGCCTGCTCGGCGTCACCTCGGCCGAGCAGACCTGGCAACTGCTGATTGGCCATGGCCCACTGCGCGACGGTGGGATTCGTCAGCAACTGATCAGCTGTGCCCTCAGCGGCCAGCGTCAGCTGGAGGCCGAAATCAAGATCAACACCGCCCAGGGCCATATGCGCTACCTGTGGCTGGTGATGCAATTGCCGGAGCTGATCGAGGACTACCACGCCGTCACCCTCAGCATCAGCGATATCACCACCCGCAAACGCATCGAGCTGTCGCTGATCGAGCGGGAAAACTTCTGGTCGGATGTGGTCAAGGCCATTCCCGACACCCTGTACGTGCACGACATCCCCGGCAAGCGGGTGATGTTCAGCAACAACCACCTCGGCCCGCAACTGGGCTACAGCAAGACCGAGATGCGCCAACTGGGCGAGCGCCTGTGGGAGAAAATCCTCCACCCCGACGATCAGGAACTCTACGGCCGCATGCGCAGCCTGCAGCAAGTGGTCAGCGATGGACAGCTGCTGCAATGCCAGTTGCGCTGGCGCCACCGCGACGGCAGCTGGCACTGGTTCGAGATCCGCGAACAGGCCCTGAGCCGCGATAGCCACGGCCATGTCAGCCGCCTGATCGGCATCGCCAAGGATGTCACCGAGCAGATCGAGGCCAGCGAATCGCTGCGTGAAAGCGAGCGGCGCTATCGCCTGTTGGCGGAAAGCACCAGCAACGTGATTTTCTCCACCAACCGCCAGCTGGAGCTGGTGTATGTCAGCCCCTCGGTGGAGAAGACCCTGGGCTACAGCACCGAATGGATCATGCAGCACGGTTTCTTTGCCACCGCCGCCAACCGCAATCAGTTGGATAGTCTGTATCAACTGCTGGAGCAGATCCGTCAGGGCCTCAGCGAGCCGACGCTGCTGGCGCGCCTGCGCAGCGAGCTGCCGACCCAGCTGTTTATGTTCGACTGCCTGCACGCCAACGGCCTGAAGGTGCCGACCGAACTGAGCATGACCCTGATGTGGGACGAATATGGCCACTTCGAAGGGCTGCTCGGCATTGGCCGCGACATTACCCAACAGCGCCAGGCGACCAAAGACCTGCGCATGGCGGCCACGGTGTTCGAGCACTCCACCGCGGCCATTCTGGTTACCGACCCGGCCGGCTATATCGTCCAGGTCAACGAAGCCTTCAGCCGCATCAGCGGCTACGCCAGCAGCGACGCCCTGGATCAACTGCCGAGCCTGCTGACCAGCAGCCAGGTGCCCGCCGAGCAGTTGCACTTTATCCTCGACCAGCTGCGCCACAGCGGCAGCTGGGAGGGCGAGGTGCGCCTCAAGCGCAAGGGCGGCGGCGACTACCCGGCCTGGGTCGGGATCACCGCGGTGCAGGACGATGAAGGCGATCTGGTCAGTTACGTGGCCTTCTTCAGCGACATCAGCGAGCGCAAGGCCAGCGAGCAACGCATCCATCGCCTGGCCTACTACGACCCGCTGACCCTGCTGCCCAACCGCACCCTGTTCCAGGACCGCCTGCACACTGCCCTGCAGGCCGCCGATCGGCATCAGCAGTGGGTGGTGCTGATGTTCCTCGACCTCGACCGCTTCAAGCCGATCAACGACTCCCTCGGCCATGCTGCCGGCGACCGCATGTTGCAGGACGTGGCTCGGCGCCTGCTCGGTTGCGTCAGCGAAGACGACACCGTGGCGCGCATGGGTGGCGACGAGTTCACCTTGTTGTTGCAGGCGCGCAGCACCCGTGAAGGCGCGCTGAACCGCGCCATCCATGTGGCCGAGCTGATTCTCGCCAGCCTGACTCGGGCATTTATCCTCGAGGGCCGCGAGTTCTTCGTCACCGCCAGCATCGGTATCGCCCTCAGCCCGCAAGACGGCCAGGAGCTGAGCCAGCTGATGAAGAACGCCGACACGGCCATGTACCACGCCAAGGACCGCGGCAAGAACAACTTCCAGTTCTATCAGGCGGACATGAACGCCACCGCCCTGGAACGCCTGGAGCTGGAAAGCGACCTGCGCCACGCCCTCGAGCAAGGCGAGTTCATCCTCTATTACCAGCCGCAATTCTCCGGTGACGGCAAACGCCTGATCGGCGCCGAGGCCCTGTTGCGCTGGCAGCACCCGCGCCGTGGCCTGGTGCCGCCGGATGACTTTATCCCGGTATTGGAGGAGCTGGGCCTGGTGGTGCAAGTCGGCGATTGGGTGCTGGCCGAGGCCTGCCGTCAGTTCATGGCCTGGCAGACCGCGGAAGTGCGCCTGCCGAAAATCTCCATCAACCTGTCCGCCCGCCAGTTCGTCGACGGCCAGCTGGAGCAGCGAGTGGCCGAGACGCTGCGCAGCAGCGGCATAGCCGCCAGCTCGCTGGAGCTGGAGATGACCGAAAGCATGCTGATGCAGGATGTCGACCAGGCACTCAGCACCCTGGTGCGCCTCAAGCAACTGGGCGTCGGCATCGCCATTGACGACTTCGGCACCGGCTACTCGTCACTCAACTACCTCAAGCAGTTCCCCATCGATGTGCTGAAGATCGATCGCAGCTTCGTCGACGGTCTGCCCGATGGCGAACAGGATGCGCAGATCGCCCGCGCCATCATCGCCATGGCCCACAGCCTGAACCTAGCGGTGATTGCCGAAGGGGTGGAAACCCAGGCCCAACTGGACTTCCTGCGCGACCACGATTGCGACGAGATCCAGGGCTACCTGCTCGGCCGGCCGATGCCGGCAGCCCAGTTCGCCGCCCAGTTCAGCGGCACCGCGCTGTTTATGCTCAGTTAGGGTCTGCTGCCGTAACAGGAACGGCTCGTACGGGCCGTTTTTGCGTTGTGTGAGCGCCACTTGTCCGCCACATGACTGACCTTCATATGCCAGCCGGCGACGGATGCGGTAGAATCCGCCCCCTCTTTCAACCGCCCAGCTGATTTTTCTCAGGGGATTACCATGTTCAGCCGTGAAACGACTCTCGCCAACTACGATGCCGACCTGTTTGCCGCCATGGAGCAAGAAGCCCAGCGCCAGGAAGAGCACATCGAGCTGATCGCCTCGGAAAACTACACCAGCCCGGCGGTGATGGAAGCCCAAGGCTCGGTACTGACCAACAAGTACGCCGAAGGTTATCCGGGCAAGCGTTACTACGGCGGCTGTGAATACGTCGACGTGGTTGAGCAGCTGGCCATCGACCGCGCCAAGCAACTGTTCGGTGCCGACTACGCCAACGTTCAGCCGCACTCCGGCAGCCAGGCCAACAGCGCCGTGTACATGGCCCTGCTGAACCCGGGCGACACCGTACTGGGCATGAGCCTGGCCCACGGTGGTCACCTGACCCACGGCGCCAGCGTCAGCTTCTCCGGCAAAATCTACAACGCCGTGCAGTACGGCATCGACAGCGTCACGGGTCTGATCGACTACGACGAAGTTGAGCGTCTGGCCGTTGAGCACCAGCCGAAAATGATCATCGCTGGTTTCTCGGCTTACTCGCAGGTACTGGACTTCCCGCGCTTCCGCGCTATCGCCGACAAGGTTGGCGCCTTCCTGTTCGTCGACATGGCCCACGTGGCTGGCCTGGTTGCCGCTGGCGTGTACCCGAACCCGGTGCCGTTCGCCGACGTGGTCACCACCACCACCCACAAGACCCTGCGCGGTCCACGTGGCGGCCTGATTCTGGCCCGTGCCAACGAAGCACTGGAGAAGAAGCTCAACTCCGCGGTATTCCCAGGCGGCCAAGGCGGCCCGCTGGAGCACGTGATCGCGGCCAAGGCCGTGTGCTTCAAAGAAGCCCTGCAGCCTGAGTTCAAGACCTACCAGCAGCAAGTGGTGAAGAACGCCCAAGCCATGGCCAGCGTATTCATCGAGCGCGGCTTCGACGTGGTCTCCGGCGGCACCCAGAACCACCTGTTCCTGCTCTCGCTGATCAAGCAAGACATCACCGGTAAAGACGCCGACGCCGCCCTGGGTCGCGCCTTTATCACCGTGAACAAGAACAGCGTGCCGAACGACCCACGTTCGCCGTTCGTCACCTCCGGTCTGCGCATCGGTACCCCGGCCGTCACCACCCGTGGCTTCCAGGAAGCCGAGTGCCGCGAGCTGGCCGGCTGGATCTGCGACATCCTCGCGGACCTCAGCAACGACGCCGTGATCGACGCCGTACGCGAGAAGGTCAAGGCCGTCTGCGCCAAACTGCCGGTGTACGGCAACTAAGCGTCAGCGTTTCTGCTGCAGAAAAGAGCCCGGCCGAGGCCGGGCTTTTTTCTGCCTGGGCTTTGCCGTAGGGTGCGCCGTACCGCATCTGAAGACCGCTCCCATGACCCCGAATCAAGCCCCAAAGCCTGCTCGCCGCCATCTCGAACGGCCGAGCAAGGAGCAGATCAAACTGCTGCCGCCGTTCGATGCCTTGCCGCGCCAGCACATTCATGTGCTGCGCACGCCGGAGGACTTTGCCTTCGCCCTGGCGCAGCTGCGCAACGAGCCGTTCATCGGCTTCGATACCGAATCGAAACCCTGCTTCACCAGCGATGCGCCCCGCACCGGCCCGCATGTGCTGCAGTTTGCTACCCGCGAGCAGGCGTTTATCGTGCAGCTGAACAACGACCCGCCGCTGGATTTCCTTCGCGAAGTGATCGAGTCGCCGCACATGGTCAAGGTTGGCTTTGGCCTCAAGTCCGATCGCGGCCCCCTGCAACGCAAACTGGGACTGCAGCTTGGCGCCTCGATCGACCTGGCCACCGGCATGCGCAAACTCGGCTACAAACAGGCCGTGGGGGTGCGCACCGCCGTGGCCATCGCCCTGGGGCGGCGGCTGCACAAAGCGAAATCGGCGACCACCTCCAACTGGGCGGCCATCAGCCTGTCCGAGGGCCAGGTGCAGTACGCCGGGGAAGATGCCTTCGCCGCCCTGGCGGTGTTCTATGCGCTGGGCCTGGGCGACCGTCCACACAGTTAGTGGCTCGCCTCGGCAAAACCCTGGCGAATCTTCGCCTCGGGCAGGTTGTCGCCAATAAACACCAGCACGCTTTCGCGCACCTCGTCCGCCGCCCACGGGCTGTCGTAGTCGAAACCGTACAGGCGCAGCACGCCCTGGAACACCATACGGCGGTCTTCGCCGGCCACGCTCAGCACGCCCTTGTAGCGCAGCAGCGAATTGCCGTGCTCGTCCAGCAGGCGTTCCATAAAGGTGCTGAGTTTGTCCAGGTCCAGCGGTTTGTCTGACTTGAGCACCAGGGTGGCGATGCGGTCCGGCGGGCTGGCGGCAGGCAGCAGCGGACGCAGGGTCAGCGCCGGGCCGATGTCGGCATTCAGGTTGAAACCGCGGATATCCAGCAGCTCGGCGAGATCGATGCAGCCGTGCTCGACCACCCGGATCGGCGCACGGCGGTTGATCCGCTGCAGGCGCTGGCTGAGCGCCTCGACGTGGGCGGCGTCAACCAGATCGGTCTTGCTTAGCAGGATGCGATCGGCGAAACCGACCTGGGCTTGGGCGATTGGCTCTTGCAGATGGCGTTCAGCGTTGGCCGCATCCACCAGGGTAAGGATGCCGTCCAGCACATAACGGCTGCACAGCTCGTCGTCGGCAAAAAAGGTCTGCGCCACCGGCGCCGGGTCAGCCAGACCGGTGCACTCAATCACCAGCCGGTCGAAGGCCAGCTCACCGCTGTCGAGTTTATCCAGCAGCAGGTACAGCGCCCGCTCCAGCTCAACGTGGATCGAACAGCAGACGCAGCCGTTGGCCAGGGTCATGACCTTGACCGGCGCGTTGCCGAGCAACTGGCTGTCGATCGGCGTATCGCTGAACTCGTTCTCGATCACCGCCAGTTTCAGGCCGTGCTCGGCCTGCAGCAGGTGTTTGAGCAGGGTGGTCTTGCCGGCACCGAGAAAGCCGCTGAGCACGGTGACGGGAATGGGTTGGGACATTACGACTCCTGAAGACCAAACGCGCCACGACTGGCGTGGCGCGTGGTGTATATCCGCCGGTTAGACCGTAGGTTGGGTTGAGCGCAGCGAAGCCCAACAGCGGGGTAGCCAGGCGCACGATAGCGCGCCTGCCTTGCGTTGGGCTTCGGCGCTGCGCACCTCAACCCAACCCACGCGCCCGGCTAGCAACAACGTACGGGGCGCCCCTTACCCCCGCCATAGCGGGCTTCCTGGCGTTCGCGGAAAAACGCCTCGTAGCTCATCAGCGGCTGGTCCGGGTGCTGGGTCTGCATATGTTGCACATAGGTGTCGTAGTCGGGCAT
>JAIERF010000377.1 GCA_019747075.1 Pseudomonadaceae bacterium | reverse complement strand
CAAGCTGGTTGCGCTTACGCGCAACGCGCCATGCCTGGCGCACGCAATAAAAAACCGGCCCGTAGGCCGGTTCTCTTGTGCGTAAAACGGAGTGCTTAGCGCACGCCTTCCTGACGCAGTGCAGCCGGGGTGTAATCGCTTTCTGCGGCGGTGTAGCTGAAGTCGTAGGCTTGTTTCTCCTCGTTCTTCATACCCAGCGCCAGGTAACGGCCGGACAACAGGTCATACAGGGTTTCCACGGCGTACCACGGCACTTGCTTGTCGTAGTAGTACTGGGCATGAGCTTCAGCTACACGCCAAAGGGTGCCGCGACCGTCGTAGTGATCGACCTCGGCCACTTGCCAGGTATCTTCGTCAATGTAGAAGTCACGCTTGGCGTAGATGTGACGCTCGCCGGCCTTCAGGGTTGCCACTACGTGCCAGACGCGGTGCAGCTCGTAACGGGTCAGATCCTGGTTGATATGACCAGCCTTGATGATTTCGTCGTACTTCAGTTTCGGCGAATCCAGGCGGTAGCTATTGTAAGGAATGTAGATTTCCTTTTTGCCTTCCAGCTTCCACTCGTAACGATCCGGCGAGCCGTTGTACAGGTCAAAGTTGTCGGAGGTACGCAGACCATCGGAAGCGGTACCTGGACCGTCATAGGAAACCTGCGGCGCACGACGCACACGACGCTGACCGGCGTTATATAGCCACGCCAGACGCGGCTCTTTCACCTGATCCAGAGTCTCGTGCACCAGCAGCACACCACCGGCCAGGCGCGACGGTGCAGTTACGCGCTGCTTGAAGTAGAACAGCACGTTGCTTGGCTTGCTCGCATCGTAATCTTTCAACGCACTGCGGAAGGTGAACTCGTCCTCGAACGAGACCATGGAGTAGGAACCATTTGCCTGCGGAGTGGCCTGGTTGACCAGGCGACGGACGCTACCACCACGGTAACGAGTGATCTGGTTCCAGATGGCCTCTACGCCATTTTGCGGGATGGGGAATGGATAGGCCTGAGTGAAATCAGCAAGACCATTGCCGCCCTGCACCAGTTTGGTGGTGGTGGCGTTAGCCTTGGCCGACGCCGCAACCGATGCCGGCACAGTGGCCGTACGATGAGTCGGGAATACCGGAATTTTGTAGCTGGTTGGATAACGCTTGAACATCGCCAGCTGGCCAGGGGTCAGTTTGTCTTTGTACTGATCGACGTTCTGCGCAGTGATGGTGAACAGTGCGGTTTCGCTAGGAAAGGGGTCAGCCAGGAAGCCCTTGCTGTCCACTGCGCCGGCATTCTGCGGCAGGCCACCGGTCCACTCAGGGATGGAGCCATCGGCATTTCCGGCTTTCTCGGCGCCCAACGGGGTCAGAGTGGTGCCGAGCTTGGCAGCTTCATCAGCAGAAACAGCAGCCATCACACTGGTGGCCAGCAGCGACAGGGCTAGTACGCCAGTCTGCAGCAAGTTTTTTGTTGTAATCATTTTCATATATTCCCTCAAAATTCCTGTCCGCTTAGAAGTTCACGCCAACGCTGAGCGCAAGGAAGTCGCGGTCGACCGTAGTGTTGTATTCGCCACCGAAGAAATCGGTGTAAGAAAGACTGGCGGTGTAGGTGTTCTGATAGTCAGCATCGACACCAACACTGATGGCTTTGTTGCCTTCGTTGAAGGTAGGGCCGTAACCATCAACGTCATGGGCCCAGGCAACGTTCGGTTTGAGGTTTACCCCGGCAAAGGCATCGTTGTAGTCAAGGATGGCGCGAGCGCGATAGCCCCAAGAAGTATTGGTGTAGAAGCCAGTGTCATTGCACTCTTGCGGATTGGCAGTGTTGCCCAGACCAGTACACAGAGAATTAGTTGGCAGTTCTCCTGAACCGAATTCAGCAGCACGCCCGAAACGCAGTTCGTTTTGACCCAAGTTGCTGACGTGGGAATAGCCTACTTCACCAACAAGCGTCAGACGCTCTGCGCCGGCCACTTGATCAAAGAACTGAGTCGCCGTCATTTGAGCTTGAGTCAAAGGCTTGCGCACATAGCCCTGCAATTCTTCACCAGCACCACTCGCCGCATGACCACTGGTAAAGATCGGGCTATTGGCGTAGACGGGACCAAATTGGGCAACAGATGCCAAAGTCAAGTCAGTGGTATTAATTTGCATCGGCATATTCGGACGATAACTCAGTTCACCGTTAACGGCAGTAGAGCCGATATTGGTGGCAAAACTCACGCCATGCAGCCGGATATCTTCAGGATACTCAAGGAAATACTTGGCGTACAACTCTCCAGTAACCGGATCTTGCGTCCCATAAATTCCCTGACCGGCAATATAAGAAGCGATAGGAGCACGGCTGTGGTAATTCATGGTGTAGAAGCCGAACTCGGTATCATTCAACTCTGGGGAAAACCAGCGCAACGCAATACCATATTGCCCGCTATCACGCGCATCCTGATCACCGGCGCGACCTACATAACGATAACCTGGCGAGCCTGGACCTGCAGTGCTGCCATCGGCATTAATATCCTTACCGAGTACCGCCAAACGATCATTGCAACCATCAGCGCCCACATCGGAGGCAAAGAAAGTGCCGCAGTTATCTACGACAGTCTGATCCCATTCAAGCTGATAAAAAGCTTCGGCAGACAAGTTATCGGTAAAGCTTTGCGACACATAGAACATATTAACCGGGATCAGACCTTCCTTGATCTCGGCGCCAGGACGACGGAAAGCGGCCACGTCAACCGGGTTGATAGTGTTGATGCTGTTTTGGATAAAAGTACTTTCACCCCAACTTACAACTTGCTTACCCAAACGCACGGAGCCCGGCAGGTCGGCAATATTGTAGTTATGATAAATAAACGCATCGAGAATTTGCGAGCCAGACGATTGCGCCGCTTCTTTACGATTGCTGTCGCTGATGTCATACATCAGACGATGCTCATCTTTTAGTTCGAAGTCATACCAATACTTACCGCGAACGAATACGCCGGTATCGCCGTATTTCAACTCAAGATCGTGAATACCCTTAAAGATTTTCGAGAAAGTTTCACCCTTCTTGAAATTCAAACGGCCATCATCACCGGTCTGCGAAGAAGCGCTGCCACCGTTACGCGCACCAACCAGAGCAGGTTCAGCACCGCGCATCGACCAGCTCGCACCTACCGACAGCGATGAGTCAAGCTGACCTTCGATTTCACCAATATTGAAGTTAACCGCATAGGCCGGAGCGGCGAGTGCGGAAGCCAGGCTGACGGCCATTGGCAGCTTTGCCAGACGCCAGAAGGTTCTTGTTGTTGTCATCGACTCTACTCCATGTGCTTTTTGTTATGGATGCTGCGGACTATAGCCAGCAGTCGGTACTGCTTGATCCCTCGAAAGGGTGATTTGCACCCTGCAAACACTCTGGCTCGCAGGTTTCGCCAAGGCAGTCACAACGCCAACCCCGCACGCTGCGACTGCAGAACAGCAATTTACAAGCCAAACGCTTGTTTGACCGCCCAGTCACACCGACAAGGTGCGACTGCCGCGACTTAGAGCGTAGACAGGAAAGTGCTGCCAGCCGCCTGCCACTGGGCGATATCCAGGCGAATACGTTTCTTATCGAGCTTGCCGACACTGGTCTTGGGAATATCGGTAACAAGAGCAATCTGCGTGGGAATAGCCCACTTGTTGATATGCCCTTGCTCAACGAAAGGTTTGAGGTGTTCCTTCAAACCACGGGCATCCAACTCGGCGCCCTCACGCAGAACCAGCAAGGCAAAGGGCCGTTCACCCCACTGTGGATCGGCGATGCCAACCACGGCGACTTCCCGCACCGCAGGGTGACGACTGATCAGGTCTTCCAGCTCCAGCGAGGAAACCCACTCACCACCGGTCTTAATCACGTCTTTGATGCGGTCACGAATATCGATAAAACCCATACCATCAAGAGTGGCCACGTCACCGGTATGCAACCAGCCGTGCTCCCAGAGTTCCTCGCCCTTCTGCGGCTCGCGGAAATAGCCCTGAGTCAGCCAGGGAGCACGCAGCACCAGCTCGCCCTGGGCTTCGCCATCGTGAGGCAGGAAGCGTCCATCGGCGGTCATGATCGCCGTCTCGACCATTGGCACTGGCACACCGGCCTTGATCCGGTAGGTGGTGCGCTCATCTTCGCTACCGGCCAGCAACTCTTCGTTGATATGAGCACAGGAGATCAGCGGGCAGGTTTCCGACATGCCGTAGGCAGCCGTCAGCTGAATACCGCGTGCTTTGGATGCCTCGTACAACGAGCGATTCAAGGCGCTGCCGCCGATGATTAACTTCCAGCCACCAAAATCGACGCCGGCCGCGCCCTTGGCGTTGAGGATCATCTGCAGGATGGTCGGCACACAGTGGGAGAAGGTCACCTTCTCGCGCTTCCACAGGTCCACCAGCAACTCGGGATCGTAGCGCCCTGGATAAACCTGCTTAACCCCGAGCATGGTCGCCACATACGGCAGGCCCCAGGCATGCACATGGAACATCGGAGTGATCGGCATGTAGACGTCATCGGTGCCCATCAGGCGAATGCTGTCGAGACTCCCCACAGTCGCCGCGGCCGCCAGTGTGTGCAACACCAACTGCCGATGAGTAAAGTACACACCCTTCGGATTACCCGTAGTACCCGTGGTGTAGAAAGTGGTGGCCACCGAGTTTTCGTCAAAATCGGCAAAGGCATAGCTGCTGCCGGCAGCAGCTAACAGGGTTTCATACTCGCCGACCAAGCCCGGGAGATCGGCAGTTTTGTCTTCGGCGTCGGTCAGTAGCAGGGTCTTTTCGACCGTGGTCAGCTGACCGGCGATGCTGTTGTAGAGCGGTACAAACTCGCTGTTCACCAGCACGAGTTTGTCGTCGGCGTGATTCATGGTGTAGAGAATCTGGTCGGCCGACAGGCGAATGTTGATGGTGTGCAGCACCGCGCCAATCATCGGAATAGCAAACATGCACTCCAGGTAGCGGTGACTGTCCCAATCCATCACGGCAACCGTATCACCGGCCCGCACGCCGGCTTCAGTCAAGACATTGGCCAGACGCGCCACACGCTCATTAAAGGTGGCATAGCTGTAACGCAGCTGGTCGCGATAAACGATCTCGCGGGTGCGTTCATAACGACTGCCCGACAACAGCAAACTTTTTATCAGCAAGGGGTACTGGTAGGCATTGGGCGCCGACGGGATGATTCGGGTCTGCAACATGGAAAGCACCTGCACGCATTGTTTTTATGACTGGCGGCAGTCTAGGACGAGGTGCGCAGCGGCAAATCAGCCAAAAGAATGATTTGCCCGATGACTCTTCAGCCACTTCCAGTCACGCGATAGAATGAAAGCCCTTGGCCGGTCGCGGCCGATCATCCTCAGAGGTAGTTTGTGATGTCCGATATCGTCATCGTCAGCGGCGCCCGCACCCCCATGGGCGGCTTCCAGGGCAGCCTATCCAGCGTTCCGGCCGTTGAACTGGGCGCCATCGCCATCCGCGAAGCAGTTGCCCGTGCCGGCATCCAGCCCGGCGACGTTGAAGAAGTGATCATGGGCTGCGTACTACCCGCCGGCCTCAAACAAGGCCCGGCGCGTCAGGCGGCCCTGGGCGCCGGCTTGCCGAGCGCCGCAGGCTGCACCACCATCAACAAACTCTGCGGTTCGGGGATGAAAGCCGTGATGCTGGCCCACGACGCCCTCAAAGCCGGCAGCAACAGTGTGATGGTCGCTGGAGGCATGGAAAGCATGTCCAACGCCCCGTACATCCTGGAAAAAGCCCGCACCGGCCTGCGCATGGGCCATGGCGAGATCAAGGACCACATGTTCCTCGATGGCCTGGAAGATGCCCGCACCGGTCGCCTGATGGGCTCCTTTGCCCAAGAAACCGCCGACCAGTACGGCATCAGCCGCGAAGAGATGGACGCCTACGCGATCGAATCACTGAAGCGCGCGCAGAACGCCATCAGCAGCGGTGTGCTGGCCAGTGAAATCGTCTCGGTCACCGTCAGCAGCCGCAAAGGCGAGGTACTGGTCAAGGACGACGAGCAGCCGCTGAACGCCAACCTGGAAAAAATCCCGACCCTGAAACCGGCGTTCCGCAAAGACGGCACCATCACCGCCGCCAACGCCAGTTCGATCTCCGACGGCGCCAGCGCCCTGGTCCTGATGACCGCCGCAGAAGCCGCCAAGCGCGGTCTCAAGCCATTGGCCAAGATCGTCGCCCATGCGACCCAGAGCCAGGACCCGAGCGAGTTCACCATCGCGCCGATCGGCGCCATGACCAACCTGCTGAAAAAAGCCGGTTGGGACAAGAACGACGTGGACCTGTTCGAGATCAACGAAGCCTTCGCCATGGTCACCATGCTGGCCATGCGCGAACACGGCCTGGATCACGCCAAGGTCAACGTCTACGGCGGCGCCTGCGCCCAGGGTCACCCGGTCGGCTCGACCGGCTCGCGGATCATCGTCACCCTGATCAACGCCTTGCAGCGCACCGCCGGCAAGCGTGGCGTGGCCTCGCTGTGCATCGGTGGCGGCGAAGCCACCGCGGTCGCGATTGAACTGATCTAAATCTCGCGCGCAATAAAAAGCCCCGACTGGTTCGGGGCTTTTTTATCAGCAGAAATCATCGACTACAGCACCTCAGGACTTCATCCCCTGGGACAAACCGAACATCAGCAAGAGCAAATCCTGATCGGGGCGCGCCTGCCCCTCGGCACCCAGATTAACCGGCAACCGACAATACTCCTGCCCATCCAAGCCACTGAGCACCGCAGGCGCCGGCTCGCTCCAAGCCAAGGCGGCAAAGGAAGACACGCCCAACGCTCCAACGAGAAACAAACCTCGTGCGATTTCTAGCTTCATCATCTCAACCCCTTGAAAGCGCTGCCAAACGCTGCCTCATAACCATAGATGAATGCCTGCCACTGCGAATCGGACCATGACGAACGGCGTTTTAACTGTTCAATGTCATGCCGCGCCGCTTGGCCAACGGTAAAGCGCTGCCGGCTTTTCTCCAGGTCAAGCAACGCGACCTCTACATCCTCGCCCTGCACCCGGACAAAGATATGTTTCATGCGTAAACAACCATGCTGCCAGCGGCCGCGATTGAAACGCGCGATACAAGCGCCAAGTTCCTGCAAAACCCGCTGATGCAGGGCTTCGCCCCACGACTGCTCATCGCCACGCGCGTAGCACTCTTCCAGGCTGCTAAAACCCTCCAGCGCCTCCGTAACCAACAATGCCTGCCATACACCCGCGACCTTGCGGCAATGGGCATACACCACTTTCGGCACCGTGACCTTGAGCGCCATGCAGGCCTGCAACACGTCACGCTCACGCATGGCCGTGGGATAGCCCAAGGGATAACGCAGCGAATAGTAAGTGTGTGCCACCTGCTGCTTGCAATACAGCACACCGCCACTCGAAGTAAGCACGCGCTTGACCCCACTCTCGCCGCCACGCCGAATGTTCGGCGGCTCCACCCATTCCCCCGGCAACGCCAGCCACTGATCAAAAGCATCCTGCGGATCAAGCTTCAGCAATACATTGACATCGGCCAGCATAAAATCGTTCCTAGCAACGGGTAATTAGGGGCATTAGGTCGAGCATAACAACATCGGCACCGCTCAGGGCTGCCGCAGCAATGACCAACAGAACACTCAGAAGCCTGCCGGCGGCGACGCCAAGGCCACCTGAAAGCGACAACCGCTAGGTTCCATCGCCGTCAGCTCGACGCTCCACCCCTGACTGACACAGATGCGTCGCACCAGTGACAGCCCCAGCCCCAGGCCATCACCCCGTTGTTCACCGCCGCGGACAAACGGCTGAAACATGGCCTCACGTTCGCTCTCGGGGATGCCCACACCGGTGTCTTCAACGGTAAAGCCCTGGTCATCAACGCGCAGGGTGATCTGCCCACTGTTGGTGTAATGCCAGGCGTTGCGTAACAGGTTGCCCAGTACCGTACGCAGAAAGACCGCGTGATAACGCTGAGTGCCGGCAACGCTCTGCTGATAGATGAACTGCAACCCCTTGCTCTCCATGGGTTGGCGCCACTGCTGGGCCAACTCATCAGCAACAACCGCCAAGGTGCTTTGCACCGCCATGGCTGCGGCATCGCCCTGATCACGCGCCAGGAGCAAAAAGGTCTGGACCAGTTCGCGCATTTCTTCACTGGCCCGGGCCACACGCTGTACCTGCGCGCGCCCGCGGGTGTCCAGCGAAGGGTTCTCCTGCAGTAACTCGCACGAACTGGCCAACACCATCAGTGGTGTGCGCAGCTCATGACTTACATCGCTAGTAAACAGCTGCTCGCGCTTGAGCGCATGGCGCAGCATGCCTAGGGCATCGTCAAACGCCGCCGCCAACTGCCCGACTTCGTCATTGGCATAATCCAGCGCCAGGGCCGGCGCCAGGGCCAGCAACTGGTCCGGTTGGCGTACCTGACGAGCCAGCCGCACCACCGGCTCGATCACTTTGCGCGCCAGCAGCCGCCCCAGCAGCATGGCCAGGCCAAGGCTGACAATAAAACCCACCAACACCACCGAGTAGAGGGCCTGCTCACGGTCCTCAAAATCGCTCTGATCTTGCAGCAATACATATTTGCGCCCTTCTACCTCGCGGACGAAGGCATGGTAGGCATGCTCACCATGGAAAACCTCCTGAAAGCCTGGCTGCAAGCCCTGCAAATACGCCGGCAAGGCAAAACGCCCAGGGCCATCGCTGAAATAAAACTGCTGGTCCGGCTGCGGCTTGTGCCGCCAGTCGTCGACGGTATCCATCAACAGCAGACGATCCAGATCGCCACGCAACACCCCGGAGAGCAAACGCTCCTCCATGACGTGCACGGCCTTGACGATCCCCAGGCCAAAGACGCCGCCCACCAGCAGCGTCATCAGCACGAAGGCAATCACAATCCGTTGCGACAGGCCCTGCTTAAACTCCATCGGCGACCTCCGCCAGGCGATAGCCAACCCCGTGCAAGGTTTGCAGCAATGGCCGCGGGAAGGGTTTATCGATCACCTGACGCAATTGATGGATGTGGCTGCGCAAGCTGTCGCTGTCCGGGCAGTCGTCGCCCCAGAGTGCCTCTTCCAGCACTTCGCGGCGCAGCACATGGGGGCTCTTCTGCATCAGCACGGCCAGCAACTTCAACCCTACCGGATTGAGCTTGAGCAGGCGCCCGGCCCGCGTGACCTCCAGGGTATCGAGGTCGTAAGTCAGGTCGGCCACCTGCAAGCAACGCTTGCCACCGCCCTGGGCGCGGCGCAATACCGCCTCGATACGCGCGGTCAATTCGGACAGGGCGAAGGGTTTGATCAGATAGTCGTCGGCACCGGCCTTGAAGCCCTGCAGGCGATCATCCAGCTGGTCACGGGCAGTCAGCATGATCACCGGGGTTTCCCGCCGGGCGTCCTCACGCAGGCGCCGACACAGGGTGTAGCCGTCCAGCCCGGGCAACATCACATCGAGCACAATCAGGTCGTAATGCTCGGTTGCCGCCAGGTGCAGACCGGATAAACCGTCCTGCGCGCAATCGACGCTGTAGCCCTTCATGTCCAGGTAATCGGCCAGATTGGCCAGGATGTCGCGGTTATCTTCCACTAACAGAATGCGCATGGGCTCCCCCTTTGTCTTCGCCCACTTTCGGCGTGCCAGCTTAAGTGCAACTTAAAGGCGCTGACAGAATTTTCACACCCCGCAAACACGGCCTCGACACCCACCGCGTCAGAGTATCCAAGCCCCTGATCCAAGGGCACGCAGCATGGCACTGCACGGGTGAAAAACTCGTCGTCACATCAATCGCAGCAACCTGCGCCTTCAACCTAGCGGAACCCGGCATGCCCACTTCTACCGCCCATTCACGCCCACTGAACCCCTGGCTATGCCTCGGCTTGCCACTGTTGATGATGACGCTGCTGCTTGTCTTGCCCACCACGGGCATCGACTTCGCCATCACCCAATACTTCTACACCCCAGGGGTGGGGTTTGCCGGCAAGCACAGTTACCTGCTGGAAAACATCCTGCATGAGCGCGCCAAACAGGCCGTCATCCTCCTGGGTTTGCTGGCGCTGGCGGGGTTGATGGCCAGCTTTTTCTATCGTCCCTGGCACTGGCTGCGCCTGCCCCTGGGCTACCTGGTACTGTCCATCAGCCTGTCATCCAGCGTCGTCACGCCGCTCAAGGTGGTGACCGGCGTACACTGCCCCTGGGATCTGGCCGAGTTCGGCGGCAGCGAAACCTTCACCCCGTTGCTGAGTGCCCGCGCGCCCACCGAACACCCGGGCAAATGCTGGCCAGGCGGACACGCCAGTAGCGGCTTTATCTTCTTCGCGTTGTATTTTGTCCTGCGCGATCGACGCCCGCATCAGGCCAAGGCCGCGCTAGTTTTTGCCCTCGCATTAGGCAGCCTGTTCTCCATCGGCCGCGTCATGCAGGGCGCGCATTTTCTCTCGCACAACCTCTGGACCGCCTTGTTCGACTGGATGATTGCCCTGGGCTTTTATCACCTGCTGCTCTATCACCCTCAGCCGAAAAGCGCCGAGCAAGTGGCGCCACAAGCCGTACCAGACAACTAAGAAAAATCCCAAAACTCAATATTCCAGGCATAAAAAAGCCCCGGCCTAGGCCGGGGCTTTTTTTCAGGTCAGCTGGCCTGGATGAATTACATCATCCCGCCCATGCCACCCATACCACCCATGTCTGGCATACCGCCAGCGGCTGGTTTGTCGTCAGCAATTTCAGCAATCATCGCTTCGGTGGTGATCATCAAGCTGGCGATCGAGGCCGCGGCCTGCAGAGCAGAACGGGTCACTTTAGCCGGGTCGAGGATACCCATTTCGATCATGTCGCCGTACTCGCCGGTGGCAGCGTTGTAACCGTAGTTACCCGAACCCTGCTTAACCTTGTCGACCACTACGCTTGGCTCGTCACCGCAGTTGGCAACGATCTGACGCAGCGGCGCTTCAACCGCACGACGCAGCAGCGTAATACCCACGTTCTGGTCAGCGTTGTCGCCTTTCAGTTCGCTGATGGCCTGCAGGGCACGTACCAGTGCCACGCCGCCGCCAGGTACCACGCCTTCTTCAACGGCTGCACGGGTGGCGTGCAGGGCGTCTTCAACGCGGGCTTTCTTCTCTTTCATTTCAACTTCGGAACCGGCGCCAACCTTGATCACGGCAACACCGCCAGCCAGTTTGGCCAGACGCTCTTGCAGCTTCTCTTTGTCGTAGTCGGACGAGGTGTCTTCGATCTGCTTACGGATCTGCAGAACGCGGGCTTCGATATCAGCCTGAACGCCAGCACCGTCGATGATGGTGGTGTTTTCTTTGCTGAGGATCACGCGCTTGGCGTTGCCCAGGTGCTCCAGGGTAGCGCTTTCCAGGCTCAGACCGATCTCTTCGGAGATAACGGTACCGCCAGTCAGAACAGCGATGTCCTGCAGCATGGCCTTGCGACGGTCGCCGAAACCCGGTGCTTTAACAGCAGCGACTTTAACGATGCCACGCATGTTGTTCACAACCAGCGTCGCCAGGGCTTCGCCTTCAACGTCTTCAGCCACGATCAGCAGCGGACGGCCGGATTTAGCCACCGCTTCCAGAACTGGCAGCAGTTCGCGGATGTTGGAGATCTTCTTGTCAACCAGCAGGATCAGCGGGCCGTCGAGCTCGGCAACCATGGTGTCTGGCTTGTTGATGAAGTACGGGGACAGGTAACCGCGGTCGAACTGCATGCCTTCAACAACCGACAGTTCGTTTTCCAGGCCCGAGCCTTCTTCAACGGTGATCACGCCTTCTTTACCGACTTTCTCCATGGCTTCGGCAATGATGTCGCCGATGGAGCTGTCGGAGTTGGCCGAGATGGTGCCAACCTGGGCAATGGCTTTGGTGTCAGCGCAAGGCTTGGCCTGCTTCTTCAACTCAGCAACGATGGCGATGGTCGCCTTGTCGATGCCGCGCTTCAGGTCCATCGGGTTCATGCCGGCAGCGACGGCTTTCAGGCCTTCGTTGACGATCGACTGAGCCAGAACGGTAGCGGTGGTGGTGCCGTCGCCAGCGTCGTCGTTGGCACGGGAAGCCACGTCTTTAACCAACTGGGCGCCCATGTTTTCGAAGCGATCTTTCAGCTCGATTTCTTTGGCAACGGAAACGCCGTCCTTGGTGATGGTCGGAGCGCCGTAGCTCTTCTCGATGATCACGTTACGGCCTTTTGGGCCCAGGGTCGCTTTTACCGCGTCAGCCAGGACGTTAACGCCAGCCAGCATTTTCTTGCGGGCGGAGTCGCCAAATTTAACTTCTTTTGCAGCCATGATCGGTATTCCTCAATTCGTTTCGTAGAACAGAATTCGTGGCGCCGGTTGCGCCGGTGCAATCGCTGCGAAAACGCAGCGACGGCTAATTAGTCTTCAACTACGGCCAGGATTTCGCTTTCGCTCATCACCAGCAGGTCTTCACCGTCAACTTTGATGGTGTTGCTGCCGGAGTACGGGCCAAACACAACCTTGTCACCCACCTTCACGGCCGGAGCGCGCACTTCACCGTTGTCCAGCACTTTGCCGGCACCAACAGCCAGAATCTCGCCACGGTTTGGCTTTTCAGCAGCCGAACCTGGCAGCACGATACCGCCAGCGGTTTTCGATTCTTCTTCGCTACGACGGATAACAACGCGGTCATGCAGAGGACGAAGCTTCATTGTCGATTCTCTCCCAAGAGGTAGTTTTTATTCAGCCGGTGCTGTCACCGACGGGTTAACAAAGCCGGACAAGCCGGTTGCGATTCGCCAGGCGAACCACAGAAATTCACGGTCGAGGAGCACAAGCCCCTCGCGCTGCAAGCTACATGAGGTCGCCGCGCGATATTTCAAGGGTAAATGCGGTTTTTTTACGAATCGCGGTGCTCGAACTCGCCTTCAATCACGTTCGGCCGAGTCGGCCCCGAGCGTGGCTGCAGGTCATCGGCAAACGCACGCTGACGCAGCGCCTGCTCGGCCACTCGCCGCCGCACCTTGCCCACCAGCAGGCGCCGGGTAAACGGGATCAGGCAGAGCACACCGAACACATCACTGATAAACCCCGGCAGCAGCAACAGGCCGCCACCCACAGCAATCAGCAAGCCTTCCAGCACTTCCTGCTCGGGCAACTCACCACGGGCCAGTTTTTCCCGAGCGCGCCACGCCGTGGCAATACCCGCCACCCGCAGCAGCACACTGCCGAGTACAGCGGTGGCAATCACCAAGAACAAGGTCGGCAACACGCCAATGGCGCTGCCCACCTGAATCAGTACCGCCAGTTCGATCAGCGGAAACAACAGAAATAAAAACAGAAAAGCGCGCATCAACGATTCCTTCAAAGGAAGAATGACTTCCGACTCCTTAGAGATAAGGGGCCACTTAGCTTAATTCAAGCGTCAACCTCGCCAGCGGTCGGCCAACGCTCGGCGCGGGCCAGCAGCACCAAGGCCTGGCGCACTTCTGCCGGGGTGTTACAGGATGTTGGCAACGCCAGCCAATGCAGACTCTGGCCAATGCGCAGGTGCATACCTTCACTGTCGAGGCCTACCAGTTGCGCTGGCACCTCGCTCGGCAAGCCATTGAGGGCCACGTAATGAGCGATGGCCGTGGCATGGTCGGCATTCATATGCTCAAGCATGCCCTGCTCCAACGCACCGGCAAAGGGATTGGCCAACGCCACCTGATCAAGCCAGTGGATCGCGCCAAAGCCGCCGATGTAACGCCAGCGCACCGGCTGCAGGCACCAGAAATCGAAGTCGTGCACCCGGTGATAATCCTGCGACGCCGGGAAATAACGGTAATAGCGCGCGGCCGCCGCGTCGATTTCCGCGTCATCCTGCAATTGCCGCGCTTCGGCCAGCAGGGTCAAACGGCCCACCGCCTGGACGTCATGGGCACCGCGCTCCCCGACCAGCAGCGAACACTTGGCCTCCATCTGCAGGTTGTGGGTGTGCTGGGCAATCCGGCTAATCAGCAGCAATGGCCGCCCTTGGGCATCCAGGCAGTAAGGCACCACGGAACCAAAGGGAAAGCCCGGCATGGCCTTGGAATGGGTGGAAAGTACCCCGTGGTATTCCTTGAGCAGCAATTCTCGGGCATGCTTGATCGCCTTTACGCTCAACTTGTGACTCCTCGTACAGAATTCGTCATAAACGGACAGGCTCTTAGAACTTTGGTTCTGCGGCGCCTACGGGGCAATATCGAACCACCTTTGAGGGGATCAACCTATGCAACTGCAAGACAAGGTCATCATCATCACTGGC
>JAIERF010000349.1 GCA_019747075.1 Pseudomonadaceae bacterium | reverse complement strand
GACCTGGGCGACGCCCGGATTCTGTTCACCGGCCTGTTCCAGGCGCCGGCGGAGTGGAGCGAGGCCGAGCGTGCCGAGTTCTTCTGCGACAGCGACCCGGAGCTGTTCGAGATGGCCTATATCGAGTGCGAAGCCAAGCCGGCCTCGGACGACTTCTTTATGCCGGAAGTGGGCGACTACGTGGCCACCATGCCCGGCAAGGGCGAGGTGGTGATGTTCTATGTGCACGATTACCACGAAGACGACAGCGGCCGGCACTGCGTGCTGATCCGTGATGTGGAGTCGCTGGCCTGAGTTTTAGCCGGTGAATAAAAAACCCGCTATTTAGCGGGTTTTTTCTGCCTGTCGTTTACGCGCGGGTTAGTGCGCCGGCCCTGGGTTGAGGGTCAGGGTGTGGCGGGTATTGGCGGCCACATCCTCGGCGCTGAAGTGCTGCGGCACATACTCGCCGCGCATATAGGCCTTGGCCTGGTCGCGGTAGTGGGCATCGAACAGCACACCACTCTGCCCGACCGGGTTGATGCCCAGCGCCTGGGTCGGTTGGGCGAAGTCGATCAGGCGGCGAGTGGACGGGCCGTAGACCACTGACCAGGGCGCCGGGCCGACCCGGTGCGACAGGTTGTTGGGGGTTTCATGGCCGCCCGGCGCGGCAAAGGCGCCGACGTTGAACAGCTTGTCCAGCGGCTGCTGTTTGCCCAGCGGATGCTCGTGGGTCAGGGTGTGCAGCGTGCTCCATTGCCACTTGGCCGGGTCGTTGCCGGCGGTGCTGCGCAGGTGCGCCAGGCTGGCCTGCCAGGCGGCCTTGACGATGCTCGCGCGGTCTTCCTTGGCCGGCGTGTTGCGGTTGTCCCACCACGGTGAATCGGCATCGGCGGCCAGGCGCGGCAGGGCCACATCCAGCACGCGGGTGGCCAGCAGGTTGTCGAAGAAGCTGTCGCCTAGCTCATCGCGCATGGCCGCATCGGTCAGTTGGTAGACCAGTTGATTGAACAGGGTCGGGGCCACGCCGTTGAGGGTGTGGTCGCCATTCCAGTTCGCCAGTTGCTTGAGCAGTACCTGCTCCTCGGTGCTGATATCGGTTTGCAACAGCGGCAGCAGGGATTTCAGCAGGCGCGGGCCGTAGCCACTGCCGTTATCCAGCTGCAGTGCCTGGCTGTTGTTCAGGTCCCACTTCACGCGCTCATCGGCCAGGCGCTGGTCGAGGCGCTGGGCACGGTCGGGCAGGTTGTAGTAGCCGGGAATTTCGATGCCGCTGGCCGGCACCGGCTGGTGGTTGGCCGAGACGATATAGCCGCGGCTTGGGTTCTCTTCCTGGGGGTTGGCGCTGAAGGGCACGAAGCCGGGCTTGTCGGCCTCACTGCTGCTGCCATCGAGGATAAAGTTTGGATTGACCCCGGCTGGGCGCAGCGGCAGTTGCGCTGCGGCCCACCAGCCGATATCGCCCTTGGCATTGGCCCAGACCACGTTGAGGCCGGGGGCCTGGATCTTCTCGGCGGCCGCCCGCGCTTTGCTCAAGGTGTCGGCGCGGTTGAGCTGGTAGAAGGCGTCGAGAATCGGGTTCTCGGTCTCCAGAAAGGCCCACCACATGGCGATCGGCGTCTTGCCTGCCGTGGTGCCCAAGGCGTCATTGATGATCGGTCCGTGCGGTGAGCGGCGTAGGGTCAGGCTGACCGGCTCGCCACCTTTGACCTCAATCTGCTCGGCGCGGCTTTGCAGCTCGACCCATTGGCCTCGGTACCAGACCTGATTGGGGTTATCCGGGTTGAGCTTCTCGGCGATCAGGTCGAGGTCGTCGTTCTGGAACATGGTGATGCTCCAGCCGAAGTCGCGGTTGTGGCCCAGCGAGGCGACCGGGTTGAGCGCCTGGTGGTGGCCATACAGCTCGAAGCCGGGGTAGGACAGCTGCGCCTCGTACCACACCGCCGGCGCGGCAAAGCGGATGTGCGGGTCGCCGGCCAGCAGCGGCTTGCCACTGGCGGTGCGGCTGCCCGACACCGCCCAGGCATTGCTGCCCTCGAACTGCGGCAGGCCGGCGTCTTCCAGTGCTTGCTGGCTGAGCCGGGCGATGCGGTTGAGGTCACTCCAGTCATTGGCGGCCAGGCTCGGCTTGAGCACGCCTTCGGGGTGCCAGGCGAGGTCGAAGGTCTTCAGGTAGTCGGCGCCCAGTTCGTCGCGTACATAGGTCAGCACCGGTTCGGTACGAAAGGCCGCGGCAAAGCTGTAGGCCATATAGCCGGCGACGCTGAGGGTGTCTGCGGTGGTGAAGGGGCGCTTGGGAATGCCGAGGATGTCGAACTCCAGCGGTGCCGGATGACTGGCCTGGTACTGGTTGATGCCATCCAGGTAGGCCGCCAGCGCTTTGCTCGGCGCGCTGTTGGCGTCCATCTTCGCCGCGTAGGCATCGGCGTGGGCGCGGATGCCGAGGGTGCGGAACAAGCGATCGGTGTCCACCAGCTTCGGCCCGAGCACGGCGGCCAGCTCGCCACGGGCCAGGCGGCGCATCATCTCCATCTGGAACAGGCGGTCCTGGGCATGTACGTAGCCGAGGGCGCGGTACATATCGGCCTCGTTCTGCGCCTGAATGTGCGGCACGCCGCGCTCGTCGTAGCGCACGCTGACCGGCGCTTGCAGGTGGTCGAGGTCGACGGCGCCATCGCGCTGCGCTTGTTTGCTGTCGAGGTACCACCAGGCACCGGCACTGACGGCGGCAATAGCGACGACTAGGACTTTCAGGCTGCGTTTCATCCGCGAGGTTCCTTTTATTATTAGTGGCGGCATTTTGCCCCGCTTGGGTGGCTTGCAGCATTGACCGAATGTTCGCAGCCGGCAACTATTCGGTCACTTATTTGCGGGGCGCCCATGCCAGTTGCCAATCTCCTCCCACTGACTCATTCCGCCACCCTGCGCCGTCTGTTGTATGAGGGCTTGCAGGCCCTCGGTCTGAATCCGCTGCAGGTCTACCGCCAGGCCTATCAGGGCATGCCGTTGCAGCCGGGCACGGCCCAGGCGCGGCTGATGCACGAGATGGCGCCGGTGCTCTGGCAGGCGTTGCCGAACCTGACTGGTGACGGTGATATTGGCCTGCACTTGGGCGAAGTGATGCAGCCGCGACCGATGGATGTGCTCGGCTACGCCCAGCAGGCCAGCGCTACGTTGCGTGAAGCCCTGGAGGTGTTCGTGCGCTTTCAGCATGTGCTGTCCGGCGGTTTTGCCGCGCGCCTGGAAGAGCAGGGCGACAGCGCCTGCCTGGTGATCGACATCGATTATCAGGGCCTTGGCTCCCTGCGTCAGCAGATGGAGTGCCTGGCCCAGCTGTTCTGCAAGCAGCTGACGGCACTCACCGACTGCCGTTTTCGTCTCAGTGCCCTGAGCTTTCGCCATGCCCAGCCGCGCCGGCTGGGCGAGCACCGCCGGCTGTTTGGCCTGACCCCGCAGTTCGGCCAGCCCCACGATGCGTTGTACTTCCCGCGTGCTTTGCTGGAGCAGCCGCTGCGCACCGCCAATCAGGAGGTGCTGCAGCTGCTTTGCGCGCATGCCGAGGCGCTGTTGGCCGGCTTGGAGGAGAACCAGTTGCTCAATCGTTTGCGCTATCAGATCAGCCTGCGCTTGGGCCAGCAGGGCTGTGATTTGCCGAGCTGTGCGCAGGCCATGGACTTGTCCGCGGCGGCCTTGCAGCGCGCCCTGGCCCAGCAGAGCCAAGGCTTTCGGCGTTTGCGCGAAGAGGTTCGGCGCCTGCGCAGCCGCGAGTTGCTGCTGGCTGGCGAGCCGCTGCGCGAGGTGGCGCGGGCCTGCGGCTTTGCCGAGTTATCGCCGTTCTACCGGGCCTTTCGCCGCTGGTACGGGCAGACGCCGGAGCAGTATCGCCAGCGTCACTCAGCCGCTGACCTGGAAGCGCGCGCTGAGGCCAGCGAGGCGTTGGGCCAGTGAGCTGAGGCGCTGACTCTCGCTGTTCAGGTCTTGAGCATCCGCGGCGTTCTGTTCGGCCACTTGTTGCACGCTGCCCAAGTGCTGGCTGACTTCACCGCTGACGGCTGCTTGCTGGTGAGTGGCGGCGGCGATCAGTTCGTTCATCTGGGTGATGGCGTGGATTTCCTCGGCCACGGCGCCGAACAACTGGGCGATCTGCTGGGTGTCGGTGACGCAGCGATTGACGCTGCTGCGACTCTCCTGCATGGCACTGGCGGCCTGGCGGCTGCCTTGTTGCAGGCGGCCGATGATGTCCTGGATTTCGGCCGTAGAGGCGGCCGTCTTCTGCGCCAGGTTGCGTACTTCGTCGGCCACCACGGCGAAACCTCGACCCTGATCGCCGGCGCGGGCGGCTTCGATGGCGGCGTTCAGCGCCAGTAGGTTGGTCTGCTCGGCGATGGCGCGGATCACTTCGAGGACCTTGCCGATCTGCTCCGACTGCTGGGCCAGGGATTGCACCTCACCGTCGGTGTTGTCGATCAGGGCAGCGAGCTTGGCGATTTCGCTGTGGGTGTGATTGACCGCCGCACTGCCTTCGCTGGCTTGACGGTTGGCGCCCTGGGCCGCGTTGGCGGCTTGGTCGGCGTGGCGGGCCACTTCATCGATGGCGCCGCTCATCTGCTGCATGGCGCTGCTCATGTAAATGGTTTCGTCCTGCTGGCGGCTGGCGCCGCTGCGCAGTTTATCGGTGGCCTGGGCCAGGTGCTGACCGGTTTCACCCAGGCCGCGGGTGTCGCGTACCACCTGGCTGACCAACTCATCGAGCAGGACCAGAAAGTGATTGAAGCGCCTGGCCACATCGCCCGTGCCGGGGCTGCGGTAGCGCAGGTCGATGGCGTCGTCATGCTGGGTCAAGTGCACTGTGGTCTGCATCAGGGCCTGGCTTTCGACGGCCTCGGCGTAGGTCTGGCTGGCCAGATAGATGAGGATGGCGCTTTCCAGCACCACGTAGAACGCGTGCAGAAATACCACCGGCCAACTGCCGCTGGGCAGCAGGAACACCCCGGCACTGGCCTGCTGTAGGGCGAAGAAGCTCAGGTGGTGCACGGCAATCACCGTGGCGGCAACGACAATCGGCAGCCAGTCGCGGTAATACACCAGGAAGGCCAGCAGCACAAAAATGCCGAAGTGCATCTCCAGCATGCCGCCGGTCTGGTTGATCTGCAGGGCGGCCATGACCATAAAAGCGGCACCGATCAGGCAGCGCAGCAGGCGGCTGGCGGGAATCATCAGGGCCAGCACCTGCATGCACGCCAGGGTGCCGCCACCGACCAGCAACGCCTGGCCCCAGGTGCCGTTCCAGGCCGCGAGGCCGAGGGAGTAGGCGAGCATCAGCCAGAGCACGCCGAGCATGATGCGGTCGGCTTTGCGGTAGTGGGCCTCAAGGCTGTAATCGGTACTGCTCATAAACAAATCCTCAGGGCGCGCGCCCACCAATGGCGATCAGCCAATTCAACTGCCTATGACTATAGCGGCCAGGGCGCTGGATGCTTGATCTGCGCCGTGCGGCGCTCAGGGCGCCTGCCAGTCGCAGAAGCAGCCCACTGCCAGAGTATTGCTGGCGCTGACCGGGCGGCCGGCGCTGAGGGCTTCGAGGATCGGCTCGATAAAACTGTTGTTTGAGGTGCAGGTGGCGCCTTCGCTGTAGGGGCCGAAGTAGGCCAGTTGGCCTTGCTGGTCCCAGATGGCCACCGCCGGGCTGGCCGGCAGGCGTTCGCTGCCGGGCAGATCGCTGAGCGGCTGCAGGCCTGCCAGGGGTTGTGGCAGATGACCGCTGCTGCCCGGTTTTTGCACCGCATAGAAGCGCACGCCTTGCGGCCCATAGTGCTCCAGCAACTGGCTCAGGTGCTGCTGGTTGCCGACGTTGCAGGGGCAGGCCGGGTCCCAGAAATGCACCAGGCGAATCGGTCCGGGGCCGGCCAACTCGGCCGGCAGGCGCAGGATCTCGCCAGCAAACAGGGTGGTCTGCTCGCTAAAGGCACGGATATAGCGCAGCTGGTACCACCAGTAGGCGCCGGCCATGGCGGCGGCCCAGAGCAGGGCAATGGTGCAGGCGAGCAGGGTCTTGCGGGAGGGCAGGTGCATGAACGAATTATCTTGAGTGAGGTGCCTAGGGTCTGTTGCCGTTTCATCGTGAGCCGCGTTGCCGCGAGAAATGGTCCCCGGTTAGGCGCAGGACGCCGGTAATGGTTATTCCCTTGCCAAGTCCTGCAACGACAGCGGGGGCCATTTCTCGCGCAACCCGGAGGGCCGGGTCTGTTTTTGTGCGAGGCGGCGTTACTCGTCGCTTATTTGGAACAACCAAATCGCGCTCCTCGCGCCTTGCCTCGCACAAAAACAGACTCCGGCGCGGCCACGAATGAAACGGCAACAGACCCTAGCTTGCCACGGCACGCGCGACAGCAGAATATCGCCGGCTGTTAAAGCGTGCGGCCACGGCCGTGCTTGTCCGGTTCATTGTTTGGAAAAGCCTATGTCTGCGCCTGTTCAGCCCGATTCCCTGCGTGCCAGCCTGCGACCCTTGGCCGCAGCGCAGCCGCTGACTGCCGAACAGCAGGCCTATCAGGGGTTCTATCAGCTGAACCGCCTGGGCGTGCAGACGCGCCTGGGCTGTTTTCAGGCCGCCGGTTACCAGATTGCCGTGCAGCTCTGGTTACCCGAGCAACCGCGCGCCACGCTGATCGTGCAGCACGGTTACTACGACCATATGGGCCTGTATCGGCATTTGATCGAATGGGCCTTGGGCATGGGCTTTGCCGTGCTCGCCTGCGATTTGCCGGGGCATGGCCTGTCCAGTGGTGCGCGGGCGGATATTGGCGAGTTTGCCGAGTATCAGCTGGTGTTGCAGGCACTGCTGGCCGAGGCCGCGGCATTGCAGCTGCCGGCGCCCTGGCACCTGTGTGGGCAGAGCACCGGCGGGGCGATCCTGCTGGACTACCGCCTGCGTGGCGATGTGCCGGCGCAGCTGGGTGAAACCATCCTCCTGGCGCCGCTGGTGCGGCCACGGGCCTGGGGTTGGTCGCAGTTCAGCTACCGCATGCTTAAACCGTTCGTTAAGCAGATCCCGCGGCGCTTCAATGCCAACTCCAACGATGCCGAGTTCTTGCAGTTTGTGCAGCGCGATCCGTTGCAGCCATTGAGTCTGCCGACCGCCTGGGTCGGTGCCTTGGCGCGCTGGGTGCCGGCCATCGAGGCGGCGCCGCGCAGCGGTCACAGCCCGCTGATCGTTCAGGGCGATGCGGATATGACCGTCGATTGGCGGCATAACCTGACGGTGCTGGAGGACAAGTTCGCCGCGCCCCAGGTGCTGATGCTGCCCAGCGGCAAGCATCACCTGGTCAACGAGGCGCCCGAGCTGCGGGCGCGCTATTTCGACTTTTTGCGCGAGCGGTTAGCGTAACGCGCCGATCATCCGAACTCAATATTACCGGATTGCATCCGGGCTACGTACGGGGCTTATGGCGCCAGGCTGGCGCTGCTCTGACCCACCGCCAGGCCGGCGCGCAGGGCGGCCAGCGCCGCCTGGTAGTAGGCCTTGCCGTCAGCGGATTGGGCGAAGTCGACGAAGGCTTGCAGCTCTGCCTCCGACAGCTCGCGGTAGACAAACAGCAGGCTGTTATCCAGGTCGCTGCCGATCTGCCCCATCAGGCGCTGGCGCTGGTTGTCGAGCATGGCTTGTGCCTGCCCGCCGCCGAGCAGGCCGGGCATCATCTGGCTGAGGCTGTCGGCGGCCACGCTGGCCAGGGCCAGGCTGACCTCCGCGCCGGCTTCCTTGGCCGGTAGGGCCTGTGACAGCTGGCCGATCAGCTCGCGGCGGGTCGCCCCGGCCTGGCTGCGCGGCACGCCTTTGGCGTATTGCGCCAGCTGCTCACGCTGGGTGGCGAGGACTTCGGCGTTGATGATCTTGCGGCCCAGGGGCGACTGAAAAAACGCCAGGGCCGGCTGCGGGTCGCTCAGCTGGCGCAGGCCGGTCAGGGCGCGCTGGTCCATGCCGGCGGCGGTGAAACGCTGATTGCTGTTGTCCACCAGGGCCTGATAGATCGCCGGCGGCAGGCTGTTGCGGTAGCGCTGCTGGGCGCTGCTGAGGGCGTCGCGAAAATGCGCCCGTTGCTGTGGCCAGCCGCCGGCCTGGTACAGGTCGATATAGCTATCCGCCAGGCTCGGCAGGGTGAACATCAGCAGAACAGCGGCAAGAAGGGTGCGCATACAAGCTCCATGGTTAGTGCGGCTATTTTCCGCGTCTGGCTGGCGGCTTGTCGAGGAGTGTCCGCCGGGCTGATAGACTCGCCGCCATGACCACCCTCAGCCGCACCACCCTCGACCCATTGCTCGATGACCTTGCCGAACAGGGCTGGGCCATCGCGACCAATGCCTTACCTGCTGATCTGACCCTCGAATTGGCCAAAGAGTGCCGTGAGCGGGCGAATCAGGGCGCCTTGCAGCCGGCCGGCGTTGGCCGCGGCAGTGCCCATTGGGTGCAGGAAGGGGTGCGTGGTGACCATATCCAGTGGCTGGAGCCTGGCCAGTGTGCTGCCGGCGACCGCTATCTGGGCATGCTCGACGACCTGCGTGGCCAGCTCAATCAGGCGCTGTATCTGGGCCTGGAGGATTACGAGGGGCACTTTGCCCTGTATCCGCCGGGCACTTTCTACCAGAAACACTTGGACCGTTTTCGCGATGACGATCGTCGTGCGGTCTCGGCGGTGTTCTATCTGAATAGCGACTGGCTCCCCGAACAGGGCGGCGCTTTGCGCCTCTACCTGGCCGATGACCGTGAGCTAGACGTGTTGCCTGAAGCGGGCACCCTGGTGCTGTTTCTCTCCGCCGACTTGCCCCATGAGGTGCTGCCGGCCACCCGTGAGCGCCTGTCGCTGACCGGCTGGCTGCGCCGTCGCGGCAATTCGCCGCTGTAGATCATGACGGATTCTCAGGAGGGCCAGATCATGGCCAAAATTCTGGTCAGTGCCTGCCTGCTGGGGCAGGCGGTGCGTTATGACGGCGGCGCTCACGGGCCCTTCGCGCAGTTGCTGCACTGGCAGGCGCAGGGCCGGGTGCTGCCCTTGTGCCCGGAAGTGGCGGGCGGCTTGCCGACGCCACGACCGGCGGCGGAAATCATCGGCGGTCAGGGTGCTCAGGTGCTCGATGGCCTGGTACAGGTGCGCAGCATCGAGGGTGCCGATGTCAGCGCGGCCTTTGTTGCTGGCGCGCAGATTGCCGAACGCCTGGTGCAGCAGCACGGCATTCGCATCGCCGTGCTCAAGGCTCGTAGCCCGTCGTGCGGTAATCGGCACAGCTATGACGGTAGTTTCAGCGGCACGCTGCTGGCGGGTGAGGGAGTCACTGCCGCCGCGCTACGGCGCCTGGGGGTGCAGGTGTTCAACGAGAGTGAGCTAAGCGAGGCTGCGCAGGCTTTGCGCTTGCTGGAGTAACGGGCAAGAAAAAGGGCAGCCGAGGCTGCCCTTTTGCGTTGTGGCGGCGGCTTAGAACAAGACGCGGCTACGGATGGTGCCGTTGACGTGTTGCATTTTTTCCAGCGCCAGCTCGGAGTACTCGGCATCGACGTCGATGACCACGTAACCAACTTTCTCGTTGGTCTGCAGGTACTGACCGGAGATGTTGATGCCGTTTTCGGCGAGAACCTTGTTGATCTCGCTGAGCACGCCCGGGATGTTGGCGTGGATGTGCAGCAAACGGTGTTTGCCTGGGTGGGCCGGCAGGGCCACTTCCGGGAAGTTGACCGAGGACACCGAGGTGCCGTTGTCGCTGTACTTGACCAGTTTCTCGGCCACTTCCAGGCCGATGTTGGCCTGGGCTTCGGCGGTCGAACCACCGATGTGCGGGGTCAGGATCACGCGATCCAGGCCACGCAGCGGGCTTTCGAACTCTTCGCCGTTGGCGCGCGGTTCAACCGGGAACACGTCGATGGCAGCGCCGATCAGGTGCTCGTCCTTGATCGCAGCGGCCAGGGCTTCGATCACCACCACGGTGCCGCGGGCGGCGTTGATCAGGATGCTGCCCTTCTTCATGGCGCGAATTTCTTTCTCGCCAATCATCCACTTGGTGCTTTCCAGCTCTGGCACGTGCAGGGAGACGATGTCAGCCATGCCCAGCAGTTCGGTCAGGGTTGCGACCTGGGTGGCGTTGCCCAGCGGCAGCTTGGTCAGCGGGTCGTAGAAGAACACCTGCATGCCCAGGGCTTCGGCGAGTACCGAGAGCTGGGTGCCGATCGAGCCGTAGCCGACGATGCCGAGCTTCTTGCCGCGGATTTCGAAGGAGTTGGCCGCCGACTTGATCCAGCCGCCACGGTGGCAGGAGGCGTTCTTTTCCGGGATGCCGCGCAGCAGCAGGATGGCTTGGGCCAGCACCAGTTCGGCCACCGAGCGGGTGTTCGAGTAGGGCGCGTTGAACACGGCGATACCGCGTTCACGGGCGGCGTTCAGGTCGACCTGGTTGGTGCCGATGCAGAAGCAACCGACGGCGACCAGGCGCTTGGCGCAGTCGAAGATTTCTTCGGTCAGCTGGGTGCGCGAACGGATGCCGATAAAGTGGGCGTCGGCGATCTTTTCTTTCAGCTGGTCATCCGGCAGCGAGCCAGTGAGGTATTCGATGTTGCTGTAACCGGCGGCCTTGATGGTGTCGACGGCGGATTGATGGACGCCTTCCAGGAGAAGGAACTTGATCTTGCTCTTGTCGAGAGAGGTCGTCTTACTCATCTGCGTAAACCTATTGCCCCGGTAAATAATGGCTGGGAAGTGGTCAGCCCATGCTGACCGGGCCGCGGTGGGCCGGCCCCGCAAGTCGGCGCAGAGCGCGATTCGCGGGGGTGCGTATGCTAGCATACGAGCCCCGCGAAACACCCACCCCTGGCCGATGAAGCGTGCTCAGGGTGACCATGAATCGTTTGAGAGTTGCCGCCATGACCCAGTCTGCCCTGATCGTTGAGCTACAGACCCTGCTTGAACCTGGCAAGGTATTGACCGACGCAGATTCCCTCACGACCTACGGCAAGGACTGGACCAAGCATTTCGCCCCGGCGCCGCTGGCCATCGCCTTCCCCAAGACCATTGAGCAGGTGCAGGCCATCGTCCGTTGGGCCAATGCGCACAAGGTTGCGCTGGTGCCGTCGGGCGGCCGCACCGGGCTGTCGGCCGGCGCGGTGGCGGCCAATGGCGAAGTGGTGGTGTCGTTCGACTACATGAACCAGATTCTCGCCTTCAACGAGTTCGACCGTACCGCCGTGTGCCAGGCCGGGGTGGTGACCAAGCAGTTGCAGAACTTCGCCGAAGAGCAGGGCCTCTATTACCCGGTGGATTTCGCCTCTTCGGGCTCCAGCCAGATCGGCGGCAATATCGGCACCAACGCCGGCGGCATCAAGGTGATTCGCTACGGCATGACCCGCAACTGGGTGGCCGGCATGAAGGTAGTCACCGGTGCGGGTGACATCCTTGAGCTGAACAAGGATCTGATCAAAAACGCCACCGGCTACGACATGCGCCAGCTGTTTATCGGCGCCGAAGGCACCCTGGGCTTCGTGGTGGAAGCCACCATGCGCCTGGAGCGCACGCCGAAGAACCTCACTGCGATGGTGCTGGGTACGGCCGATTTCGATTCGATCATGCCGGTGCTGCATGCCTTCCAGGGCAAGCTCGACCTGACCGCGTTTGAATTTTTCTCCGACAAGGCCCTGGCCAAGATCCTCGCCCGTGGCGACGTACCGGCGCCGTTTGAGTCCGAATGTCCGTTCTATGCCCTGCTGGAATTTGAAGCCAGCACCGAGGAAGTGGCCAACGAAGCCCTGGCGACCTTCGAGTATTGCGTCGAGCAAGGCTGGGTGGTCGATGGCGTGATGAGCCAGAGCGAGCAGCAGCTGCAGAACCTGTGGAAGCTGCGTGAGTACATCTCCGAGACCATCAGCCACTGGACGCCGTACAAGAACGACATTTCGGTCACCGTGGCCCAGGTGCCGGCGTTCCTGCACGACATCGACGCCATCGTCGAAGCCAACTACCCGGACTTCGAAGTGGTGTGGTTCGGCCATATCGGCGACGGCAATCTGCACCTGAATATCTTGAAGCCGGAGAGCCTGTCCAAGGACGAGTTCTTCGCCAAGTGCGCCACGGTCAACAAGTGGGTGTTCGAGACCGTGCAGAAGTACAACGGCTCGATCTCCGCCGAACACGGCGTGGGCATGACCAAGCGCGATTACTTGCACTACAGCCGCTCTGAGGCTGAGATTGGTTATATGAAGGCGATTAAAGCTGTCTTCGATCCGAACGGGATTATGAACCCCGGCAAAATCTTCCCGCTCTGAGAGCTACTGCGCTCGGCCATACGGCGTTGAGCCTTGTGACCCACAGGGAAGTGGGAAATGCAGCAAGCCCGCAGGAGCGGGCGCTGCTCTGACCTTCGCTCGTAACGCTTCAGTCTTGTTGGGTGGGAAATCGAGCAGCGTTTCCACTCATGCTCTATTCAGGAGTCCTCCATGAGCTACCAGCACCAATATCTCGATGGCACCCGCATTCACTTTCCTATGGGTAAGGTGGTCTGCGTCGGGCGTAATTACGCCGAGCATGCCAAGGAGTTGAACAACCCGGTGCCCACCGAGCCGTTGCTGTTTATCAAGCCCGGTAGTTGCGTGGTGGCGCTGGATGACAGCTTCAGCATTCCTAATGACGAGCGCGGCGCCGTGCATTACGAGGCGGAAATTGCCGTGCTGATCGGCAAGCCCTTGTCGCGTAAACCGAATGCCGAGGAAGTGTTGGATGCCATTTCCGGCTTTGCCCCGGCCCTGGACCTGACCCTGCGCGAGTTGCAGGACAAGTTGAAAGCCAAGGCCTACCCCTGGGAAGTGGCCAAGTCGTTCGACGGCGCCTGCGTGCTGGCGCCGTTTGTGCCGGGTGATGCGGTGGAAGACCTGGCAGATCTGGGCATCCGCCTGAGCCTGAATGGCGAGCTGCGCCAGGACGGCAACAGCCGCGACATGCTCAACCCGATCCTGCCGCTGATCCAGCACATCTGTGGGCATTTCAGCCTGCAGGCCGGCGACGTGATCCTGACCGGCACGCCGGTCGGTGTCGGACCGCTGAGTGCTGGCGATATGCTGGAGCTGGAGCTGGTCGGCCATTCGCGCTTCAGCACCCGCGTGCTCTAACGTCGCCCGTACTGCCCGTACTGCCCGTACTGCCCGCGCTACCTGCCCGACAGCGCCCGCCCTGTGCGGGCGTTGTGCTGTCTGTGGGTGGTTTTTAACGGGTTTTTCACCGTCGCCGGGTATGCTGCACCCACTCTTTGCCTTGCGAGTTCCGTCCATGTCCCGCCCTTTGCGTTTGCTGGTGCCTGCCGTCGTTGCGCTGCTGCTGTTGCTGGCGGCCTACCTGCTGCGCTGGGATGCTCGTGCCCTGCTGTGGCTGCAGGAGGCGCAGACAACCACAGCCCAGCAGGCCGCTCAGGTCTGGCTGCCGGGCTATCGGGCGGTGCTGGCGCTGGAAGTGCCGGGCTTCGAGAAGGAGGAGTTTTCCGGCCTCAGTTACAACCCAGGCACCGACACTCTGTTCACCGTCAGCGGCAAGCGTCCGCAACTGGTCGAATTGTCCCTGGCCGGTCAGGTGCTGCGCAGCATTCCGATCAAGGGCGCGGCGAATCTGGAGGGCGTGGCGCTGCTGGAGGACGGCCATGTGGCGGTGCTCGATGAGCGCCAGCGCCGCCTGACGATCTTCCGTCTGGATGCCGACACCCGCGAGCTGGACAGCGCCCAGGCCGTACAACAGATCGAACTGGGCACGGTGGGCGGTTCCAACAAGGGCTTCGAGGGCCTGGCCTGGGACAAGCGCAATCAGCGCCTGCTGGTGGCCAACGAGAAGAATCCCGTGCGCCTGTTCAGCCTGGCTTGCGATGGTCGCCGGGTCAGCGGGCCGTTGCAGGCCCTGGGTGATCTGGACGGTTACGTCACCGATGTCGCGGGCCTCAGTGTCGATTCGCGCAGCGGCCAGTTGCTGGCGGTGTCGCAGGAATCCCACTTGCTGCTGGGCCTCGACCCGCAGTTGCGGGCGCAGAGCTTTCTCGCCCTGCTGCCCGGCCTCAACGGCCTGACGCGGCGGGTGCCGCAGGCCGA
>JAIERF010000100.1 GCA_019747075.1 Pseudomonadaceae bacterium | reverse complement strand
GACAACGTGCTGGAAAAGGTCAAGGAGCAGGGCGTGCGTCCGCTCGGCAGTGAAGGCCTGGACACCGGCGAGTGGGCCCTGCTCGACCTCGGCGACGTGGTGGTGCACGTGATGCTGCCGACCGCACGCCAGTTCTACGACCTTGAGCGTCTGTGGCAAGGCGCCGAGTTGAGCCGTGCCCAGCACAGCCCGGAACAGTTCACTGCCGATCCAGAGTAAGGCCCGCCTGTGCGCTTGCGTTTGATCGCCGTAGGTTCGCGGATGCCCAAGTGGGTGGAGGAAGGCTGGCATGAATATGCCAAGCGCCTGCCCTCCGAGTTGGCCCTGGAACTGGTGGAAATCCCGCTCAATACCCGCGGCAAAAACGCCGACGTGGCGCGCCTGATCCGTCAGGAAGGCGAAGCGATGCTGAGCAAGGTGCAGCCAGGGGAACGCATTGTCACTCTGGAAGTCGAAGGCAAGCCGTGGAGCACCGAGCAACTGGCGGCCGAACTGGATCGCTGGCGCCTGGATGCGCGCACCGTCAACTTGATGGTCGGCGGTCCCGAGGGCCTGGCGCCGGAAGTCTGTGCCCGCAGCGAACAGCGCTGGTCGCTGTCGCCGCTGACGCTGCCGCATCCGCTGGTGCGCATCCTGATTGGTGAGCAGATTTATCGCGCCTGGACGGTGTTGTCCGGGCACCCTTATCACAAGTGATTGCGACCCCCTGAATGCCGCAGCCGATCCGCATCAAGGACCACGAAAGAGACGCCCGCCTGGTACGCAAGCGCGTAGTGGTTGGCGCTGTGGCGATTGTATTGCTGGTCTGCGTGCTGATCTCCCGTTTGTATTTCCTCCAGGTGATTCAGTACGACTATCACTCGACGCTGTCGGAGAACAATCGGGTGCACGTGCAGCCGATCCCACCGACCCGGGGGCTGATCTTCGATCGCAACGGGGTGATCATCGCCGACAACCGGCCGAGCTTTAGCCTGACCATGACCCGCGAGCGTGCCGGTGCCGAGTGGCGCGGGCTGCTGGATGTGATCGTCGAAGTGCTGGAGTTGAGCCCGGACGACCGCAAGCTCTTCGAAAAGCGCATGCGTCAGGGCCGTCGACCGTTTGAGCCGGTGCCGATCCTGTTCGAGCTGAGCGAGGAGCAGATCGCCCGCATCGCGGTGAATCAGTTCCGCTTGCCCGGTGTGGAGGTGGTGGCGCAGTTGGTGCGGCATTATCCGCTGGGTGAGCATTTTGCCCATTCGGTGGGCTATGTCGGGCGCATCAACGAGGCCGAGCTGAAGGTTCTCGATCCAATCAACTACAGCGGCACTCACCATATCGGCAAGACCGGCATCGAGCGCTTCTATGAGGCCGAGCTGCATGGTCAGGTCGGTTATGAGGAGGTCGAGACCAACGCTCGCGGGCGCGTATCGCGGGTGCTCAAGCGCACCGATCCGCTGCCGGGCAAGGACATCCGCCTGACCCTCGATGTGCAGCTGCAGAAGGCTGCGGAAGCGGCCCTGGCTGGGCGGCGCGGCGCGGTGGTGGCACTCGATCCGAACAACGGCGATGTGCTGGCGATGGTCAGTCAGCCTAGTTTCAACCCTAATCTGTTTGTCACCGGCATCGGCTTCAAGGCCTATGCCGAGTTGCGTGACTCGATCGACCGGCCGCTGTTCAACCGCGTGCTGCGCGGCCTGTATCCGCCAGGCTCGACGATCAAACCGGCGGTGGCGGTGGCGGGGCTCGACAGCGGTGTGGTGACCGGCGCCACCCGGGTATTCGACCCAGGCTTCTATCAGTTGCCCAATTACGAGCACAAATACCGCAACTGGAACCGCACGGGCGATGGCTGGGTGAACATGGAAATGGCCATCATGCGCTCCAACGACACCTATTTTTACGACCTTGCCCACAAGCTTGGGGTCGATCGTTTGGGCAAGTACCTGGGCCAGTTCGGTATCGGCCAGAAGGTCTCGCTGGACATGTTCGAGGAATCGGCGGGCTTGATGCCGTCCCGCGAGTGGAAGCGTGCCCGCTACCGCCAGGCCTGGTATCCGGGGGAAACCCTGATTCTCGGCATCGGTCAGGGCTATATGCAGACCACACCCTTGCAGCTGGCCCAGGTGACCGCCTTGCTGGCCAACCAGGGCAAGTGGTACCGCCCGCACCTGGCCAAGGATGTGGGTGGTGTGGCACCCGTCGACCCCAGTCCGCTGCCGGATATCCGCCTGCATGATCCGCGCAGTTGGCAGCAGGCCAGCAACGGCATGCAGCAGGTGATGCACGGTGCCCGCGGTACAGCACGTAAGGTCGGCGACAGTGCGGTTTACCGGATTGCCGGCAAGAGCGGTACGGCCCAGGTGGTGGCGATCAAGCAGGGCGAGAAGTACGACCGCTCCAAGGTGCAGGAGCGGCATCGCGACCACGCCCTGTTTATCGGTTTTGCCCCGGCTGACAAGCCGCAGATCGCGGTGGCGGTGATGGTCGAGAACGGCGAGTCCGGCTCCGGCGTCGCCGCACCGGTGGTCAAGCAGGTGCTGGATGCCTGGCTGCTGGGCCCCGATGGGCAGCTCAAACCGGAGTATCGTGTGCCCGTGAGCGACGTGAGTAACCAGCCATGAACAGCAATTTTGACCGCAGTCTGTCCCGCGAGGACGTCATGCGTCGGCGCGCCAGCCTGTTGCAGCGCCTGCATATCGACGGCCAGTTGTTGCTGTTGCTGGTGATCCTGATTTCCGGTGGCCTGTTCGTGTTGTATTCGGCCAGCGGCAAGAGCTGGGACTTGCTGTTCAAGCAGGCCGCCTCCTTCGGCATCGGCCTGATCGCCATGTTTGTGATTGCCCAGTTTGAGCCGCGCTTTATGGCGCGCTGGGTGCCAGTCGGCTACGTGCTGGGGGTGTTGCTGCTGGTGGCGGTGGATGTCATGGGCCATAACGCCATGGGCGCCACGCGCTGGATCAACATCCCCGGGGTGATACGTTTTCAGCCCTCGGAGCTGATGAAAATCATCATGCCGGCCACCATCGCTTGGTACTTGTCCAAGCGCAGCCTGCCGCCGCGCCTGCAGCACCTGGCCATCAGCCTGTTGCTGATCGGCATTCCGTTTGCGCTGATCGTGCGCCAGCCGGACCTTGGCACGGCGTTGCTGGTGCTGACCTCGGGCGCCTTCGTGACCTTTATGGCCGGCCTGCGTTGGCGCTGGATTCTCGGTGCGCTGCTGGCGATCGTGCCGGTGGCGGTGGGCATGTGGACCTTTGTCATGCACAACTACCAGAAGCAGCGGGTGCTGACCTTTCTCGACCCGGAAAGTGATCCGCTGGGCACCGGCTGGAACATCATCCAGTCCAAGGCGGCCATTGGCTCCGGTGGGGTGTTCGGTAAAGGTTGGCTGCTGGGCACCCAGTCGCACCTGGATTTTTTGCCGGAAAGCCATACGGACTTTATTATTGCCGTGCTCGGCGAAGAGTTCGGCCTGGTCGGCATCTGTCTGCTGCTGCTGGTTTATTTGTTACTGGTTGCGCGTGGCCTGGTGATTACTGCCCAGGCGCAGACACTCTTCGGTAAGCTGTTGGCCGGCAGCCTGACGATGACCTTCTTTATCTATGTCTTCATCAATATCGGCATGGTCAGTGGCTTGTTGCCGGTGGTCGGCGTGCCGTTACCCTTTATTAGCTACGGCGGCACCTCGATGGTGACGCTGATGACCGGGTTTGGCATCTTGATGTCGATCCACACCCATCGCAAATGGATCGCACAGGTTTGATCAGAGTGAATGATGTGATGCACAACTCGATGCACGTATTGCGCCGCTGGAGCGCGCGCAACGCCGGCTGGCTGGCGGCGTTGGGCCTGATGGCTGGCGCGCCGCAGGCGGTGGCCGGTGATTATGAGAATTCGCCGGAGGTGGCGGCCTTTATCGGCGAAATGACCAACGGCTACGGCTTTGCCGGCGAGCAGTTGAGCAGCTTATTTGCCCAGGTCGAGCGCAAGCAGACGATCCTCGATGCCATCTCGCGCCCGGCCGAGAAGGTCAAACCGTGGAAAGACTACCGGCCGATCTTTATCACCGACGCGCGAATTGCCCGCGGCGTGGTGTTCTGGCAGCAAAACGCCGAGGCACTGGCGCGCGCCGAGAAGGAATATGGCGTGGCTGCCCAGGTGATCGTCGCGATCATCGGCGTGGAGACCTTCTACGGCGGCAATACCGGCAACTATCGGGTGATCGATGCCTTGTCGACCCTGGGGTTTGATTACCCGCCGCGGGCGCCGTTCTTCCGTCAGCAGCTCAAGGAGTTTCTCCTCCTGGCCCGTGAGCAGCAGGCCGATCCCCTGACCCTCAAGGGTTCCTACGCCGGGGCCATGGGCCTGCCGCAATTTATGCCGAGCAGCTTTCGCGCCTATGCCGTGGACTTCGATGGCGATGGCCGGATCAATATCTGGAGCAACCCCACCGACGCCATCGGCAGCGTGGCCAGCTACTTCAAGCAGCATGGCTGGACCGCCGGTGGCCAGGTGGTCAGCCGCGCCCAGGTGCGTGGTGAGCAGGTCGATCAAGGTCTGACCGTGGGTATCGAACCGGTCAAGACCGTGGGCGAATTGCGCACCCTGGGCTGGTCCAGCCATGACGCCCTGCGCGCGGAGATGCCGGTGACGGCGTTCCGTTTCGACGGCGCCGACGGCCCGGAATACTGGATGGGCTTGTCCAACTTCTACGCCATTACCCGTTACAACCGCAGCGCCATGTACGCCATGGCCGTGCACCAGTTGTCTGAATTGCTGCTGCAGGCACGGGGGGCCGAATGACCTTCGCACAGGCCGGAAAAGTTGCCGTCTACGGGCTCTTGGCGGTGCTGATTGCCAGTTGCACCGGCAGTCGGGCACCCAAGCCGGTGGCGCCGGGTGGACCGATTACCGGGCCAGTCGACTATTCGCGCCCGCACCGCGATGGCGCGCCCTGGTGGGATGTGGACGTCTCGCGGATTCCCGATGCCGTGCCGATGCCGCACTACGGGCGGGTCAAGGCCAACTCTTACACGGTGATGGGCAAGACCTATTACCCGATGAACGATGCCCGGCGTTATCAGGTCTCCGGTGTGGCGTCCTGGTACGGCACCAAGTTCCACGGCCAGGCCACCGCCAACGGCGAAGCCTATGACCTGTATGGCATGACGGCCGCGCACAAGACCCTGCCGCTGCCCAGCTATGTGCGGGTGACCAACGTCGAGAATGGCAAGAGCGTGATCGTCCGCGTGAACGACCGCGGGCCGTTCTATTCCGACCGCATCATCGACCTGTCCTTCGCCGCGGCGAAGAAGCTTGGCTATGCCGAAACCGGCACCGCACGGGTCCGCGTCGAGGGTATCGACCCGCACGAGTGGTGGGCCCAGCAAGGTCGTCCGGTACCGCTGGTGCTGGCGCAGCCGCAACAGGTCGCCCAGGCGCCGCAGCCGGCGGTGCAAGCCATGGCCGCACCAACCGAGGTCTACACGCCGCCAGCGGAGCAGCATGCGGCGGCGGTGCTGCCGACCCCGGTAGCGGTAAAAAAAAACGCTTCTGTCCCAGCCTCTGGGCTGTATCTCCAGGTGGGCGCCTTCGCCAACCCGGACGCTGCCGAACTCCTCAAAGCCAAGCTGAGCGCGACGGTGAGTGCGCCGGTGTTTATCAGCTCGGTGGCGCTCAATCAGCAGATCCTGCACCGCGTGCGGCTGGGGCCGATAAGCACGCCGGGTGAAGTGACCCAGCTGCAGGACAGCGTGCGCCTGGCCAACCTGGGGCAACCCACCCTGGTCAAAGGCGAGTAATCAATCTGTCTGAGGTGGGTGACCGCAAGGTATCGCCCACCTCAACGTTCACCCCGCAGGGATGCGGGCAGTGCAGCAAGGCGCAGGACGCGCAGGCTGCGTAACCTCAGTAAACTTCAGAGAGTCGGATGAACATCACCACCATTGCCCAACGCTTGTCATTGCTCGTCCTGCTGGTTGCAGCGCCGTTGTCTGCGGCGCTTGCTGCCCAAGCCACACCGGCACCGCCGCAACTGGCCGCCAAATCCTATGTGTTGATGGATGCCGCCAGTGGCAACGTTCTGGTGGAAAACAACAGCGACCAGCGCCTGCCACCGGCCAGCCTGACCAAGTTGATGACCGCTTACATCGCCACCCTGGAAATCCGCAAGGGCAAGATCGGTGAGCAGGACCTGGTGCCCGTCAGTGAGCATGCCTGGCGTACCGGCGGTGCCGCGTCCGGTGGCTCGACCATGTTCCTGCCACTGAACAGCCAGGTGAAGGTTGATGACCTGCTGCACGGCATCATCATCCAGTCCGGTAACGACGCCAGCATTGCCTTGGCCGAATACATCGCCGGTACCGAAGATGGTTTCGCCGACATGATGAACGAGACCGCCGAGCGCTTGGGCATGAAGAACTCGCACTTCATGAACGCCACCGGTCTGCCGCATCCTGAGCACTACTCCAGCGCTCATGACATGGCGATTCTGGCCCGCGCGATCATCAACGAAGACCCGGCCCACTACGCCATCTACTCGCAGAAGGAATTCTTCTGGAACAACATCAAGCAGGGCAATCGCAACCTGCTGTTGTACCGCGACAAGACCGTCGACGGCTTGAAAACCGGGCACACCGAAGAGGCCGGCTACTGCCTGGTGTCCTCGGCAGTGCGTGAGGGCGCGCGGATGATCACTGCGGTATTCGGTACCGTCAGCGAGTCGGCCCGTGCGGCGGAAACCCAGAAGCTGCTGACCTACGGTTTCCGCTTCTTCGAAACCAAGACCTTCTACCAGAAGGGTGCCGAGCTGGCCAAGGCGCCGGTGTGGAAAGGCCTGGAGCGCGAAGTCGGCGCCGGCCTGGCCGAAGACCTGACCATGACCGTGGCCAAGGGCCAGGCCAAGAGCTTGGAAGCGGCCATGACCTTCGAACCACAACTGACGGCACCGATCCAGCAAGGTGCAGTGATCGGCAAGGTTGAGGTGAAACTGGAAGGCAAGGTGGTGCACACCGCCAACCTGGTGGCGCTGCAGTCGGTTGAAGAAGCGGGCCTGCTGCGCCGCATCTGGGACAGCGTGCGTCTGTTCTTCTTCGCCCTGTTCAACTAATCCGCCGGCGGGCTCGCCCCGTCGCGTTGCTCTACAGGCCTGGCGGCGCCTACCCGGCGCCTCAGGTCATGGCTCAGGAGGCCAGTAGCCAATGAACACTAATGATCTGCCACCGCCACGTATCGAGTTTCCCTGCCCGAACTACCCGATCAAGGTGATCGGCGATGCCGGCGAAGGCTTTGCCGAGATGGTGATTGAAGTCATGCAGCGCCATGTGACGGACTTCGATGCTTCGACCCTGACCCGCCGCGACAGCAGCAACGGTCGTTTCCATGCGTTTCAGGTACTGATCACCGCCACCGGCCCGTTGCAGCTGGAGGCGATCAACAGCGACCTGCGCGCTACCGGCCGCGTACACATGGTGCTGTGATGACTGCCGTCCTGGGCGTGCGTGAGCTCGGCGTGCAGGCTTACGAGCCGGTCTGGCATGCCATGCAGGACTTCACCAACCAGCGCACGGCAGACACCGCCGACGAACTCTGGCTGGTGCAGCACCCGCCGGTGTTCACCCAGGGCCAGGCCGGCAAGGCCGAGCACCTGCTGCTGCCGGGTGATATTCCGGTGGTGCAGGTGGACCGCGGCGGCCAGGTGACCTATCACGGCCCTGGTCAACTGGTGGCTTACCCGCTGGTGGATGTGCGCCGCCTGGGGCTTGGCGTGCGCGAGCTGGTCAGCCGTATCGAGCAGAGCCTGATCGACCTGCTGGCCAGTTATGGCGTCAGCGCCGAGGCCCGTGCCGATGCGCCGGGTGTGTACGTAAACGGCGCGAAAATCGCCTCTCTGGGCCTGCGCATTCGCCATGGCCGCTCCTTCCATGGCTTGGCCCTGAATGTGGACATGGACCTGCAGCCATTCCAGCGCATCAACCCATGCGGCTATGCCGGCTTGGCCATGACTCAGCTGACCGACCATGTGGCCGGCCCGTTGGCTATGGACGAGGTCAGCGCACGATTGCGTGAGCAACTGGTCAAGCACCTTGGCTACGAGCAACAGCAGAGTCTGGCGGGCGCAATCGGCTGTTAGTAGGCGTCGGATAAAGCAACGCCCGCCCCCAGGTGCAACCCAGGGGCGGGCGTTGTGCGGCTCAATCAGTGCAGATTGAGCGTGGGTATCAGGTTGTTATCCAGCTCTTGGCCCGGCACGGGTACTGGTGCGGCCAGGCCCAGGTTGTTCTTCTCGAACACCTTGTCGGCACGGTAGCTGGAACGCACCAGCGGGCCGGCGGCGACTTCCATAAAGCCCTTCTGCAGGCCGATGTCACGGAACCGGTTGAACTCTTCCGGGCTGACCCAGCGTTTGACGGCCAGGTGATTGCGCGTCGGTTGCAGGTACTGGCCGAGGGTGAGGATGTCGACGCCGATGGCGCGCAGGTCATCCATGGTTTCGATGACTTCTTCGTCGGTCTCACCCAGGCCGAGCATCAGGCTGGTCTTGGTCAGCATGTCCGGGCGATGGCGTTTGGCGTGTTCCAGCGCGCGCAGGGTCTTCTCGTAGCCGGCGCGCGGGTCGCGCACCTCATGGGTCAGGCGCTTGACCGTCTCGACGTTCTGGGCAAACACCTCAAGGCCGGAATCCACCACGCGTTCGATGGCCTGCAGGTCGCCGTCGAAGTCCGGGGTCAGGGCCTCCACCACCACCTGCGGGGTATTTTCCTTGATCGCCCGCACGCACGCGGCGTAGTGGGCGGCGCCGCCGTCGTCGAGGTCGTCGCGGTCCACCGAGGTCAGCACGATATAGCGCAGGGCCATCAGCTCAACCGACTTGGCGGTGTTCTGCGGTTCTTCCAGGTCCAGCCAGCCGTTCGGGTTGCCGGTGTCCACCGCGCAGAAGCGGCAGGCGCGGGTGCACACCGAGCCCATCAACATGATGGTGGCGGTGCCGTTGGACCAGCATTCGCCCATGTTCGGGCAGTGGGATTCCTGGCAGACAGTGCTCAGGCGGTGTTCGCCAACGTTTCGTTTAACCGCTTCGAAGCGGCTGCCGCTGGGCGCCTTGACCCGTAGCCATTTCGGCTTGGGTTCGAACACCTGGGGCTCGCTTGAGGCGCGGCGCTTTTGGCCGTCCTTGATTGCGGTGATGCCCTGAGTGGTGCGGAATTTTTCACCGCTGGTAACGGTTTTAGGCGGGGGAGTATCGGACATCGGCAATCTGGGCTCCGCTAGAGGCTCCGTGGACGAGGCGGCTTGTGGCCGCCGCGCAGTTTATCACAGCGGCTGACCGATCAGTCCGCCGGCTGCCGCGCGGTCCAGCCAGGCGGCGGTCGCTTATCTCAGCTGTTGCAGCAGCTCATGGCTGGGGTAGCCATCGGCAGGTTGGCCAAGGCTTTGCTGAAAGGCGCGTACGGCCTTGCGCGTGTTGGCGCCGATGATGCCGTCCGCCGCACCGGGCGCATAACCTTTGCTGGCCAGCAGTTCCTGCAGTTCGATGCGTTCGCTACGGCCCAGTTGGCGGTCGCTGCGCGGCCAGGTGGCGTGCACGCCCGGTTGACTGTCCAGAGCGCCACTGAGCAGGCCGATGGCCAGGCCGTAGGCGGTGGAGTTGTTGTACTTGAGGATGGCGCGGAAGTTGTCCAGCACCAGGAATGCCGGGCCACGGTGGCCGGCCGGCAGCAGCAGGACGGCGCGGGCCTGGTCGTCAGCGGCGGGAATGTTGTTCACCCCCAGCTGGCGCCATTCACTGATGGGTTTGCGGATATCCGCATCGGCCAGGGCGTAATCGAAGCCGCTGGGCAGAGTCACTTCAACGCCCCAGGGCTGGCCGCTCTGCCAGCCGGATTTCTGCAGGTAGTGGGCCGCCGAGGCCAGGGCGTCGGCGGAACTGTCCCAGATATCGCGGCGGCCGTCGCCGTCGAAGTCCACGGCAAACTGGTTGTAGGTGCTGGGGATAAACTGGGTCTGGCCCATGGCGCCGGCCCAGGAGCCGCGCATACGGCTGGGTTGCACGTCGCCATGCTGGAGAATACGCAGCGCCGCCAGCAGCTGCTCGTGGGCAAACGCTGGGCGGCGGCCTTCATAGGCCAGGGTGGCGAGGGCGGCGATCACCGACTTGTCGCCCATGTATTGGCCGAAGTTGCTTTCCATGCCCCAGATCGCCACCAGTGCGTGGCGGTCGACGCCGTAGCGCTGCTCGATGGCCTGCAGGGTGCTGGCGTGTTCGGCTAGCAACGCCTGGCCACGGCGCACGCGGGTGGCCGAGATGGCGCTGTCGAGGTATTCCCACACTGGCCGGGTGAATTCCGGCTGGCTGCGGTCGGCCCGGATGACGGCCATGTCCGGGCTGACGCCTGCAAAGGCCGCATCGAACACCGCGGCCTGGATGCCGGCGCTCAGGGCTTCCTGGCGAAAGGCCGCCTGCCAGCTGGCGAAGCTCTGGGTCGGCTGCGCGAAAGTGGCAGTACTGGCGGGGCTGATGGTTGCCGTGGGCAGGCTGATGGTGGCGCTCTGCACGACGGGTGTCGGGGTGTCGACCTGGCTCGCGGCATGGTTGTCGGCACAGGCGGTCAGCAGGCTCAGGCTGGTGCCGAGAAGGGTGCAGCGCAGCAGGGATGGGTAAAGCATGTGCATGTCTCAAAGGCTCGCGTTAGAGCGCTGACCTTAACATGCTGAGGAAGATTTTGCGGCTGACGAAGGTCTTAGGCGGCTTTCTGTGGGTGTAGAAATGAAGAAGCCTCCCAGTGGGAGGCTTCGCGGCGGTAGCTGCCTTTGCCTTTGCCTGGTTGTTCCTGGCGGCAGCGGAACAGCGGTTGGCTGATGATCGATTTGGCTCGGTTCGGCTGTTTTTTGCGGGATTTGCCCATGGCTGTCTCCTGATGACGATGGCTGCGGTTTGCAGCGACGCTAGTCTGCGCGGCTGTACGAAAAATAGCCAGCTATGGGGTGTTTGCTTATTCGCTAGGCAGGCTCAGGCGATGTCCGGCCAGCAGCAGGGCCAGACGGCTGAGGGCGCTCCAGGCGTCGCCGGCGGCTTGGCCTTTGATCTGTGCGTCGATGCGCTGAGCATCCTGCAGCAGACGATTCCAGCCGGCGGCCGAATGACGTTGCAGGGCTTTGCTGACCAGCGGGCGGCGCTTGTCCCAGACCGGCGGGCGGGCGCTGCCGAAGGCTTTGTCCAGCGGCATGCCCTGATTGACCTGCTGGGCGATGGTGGCCAGCAAGCGCAGTTCGCGGGCCAGGGCCCAGAGAATCACCGGGGTTTCTACCCCTTCGCCGCGCAGCCCTTCAAGCATGCGTTGGGTGTGCGCGGCCTGGCCGTTGAGGGCGGCGTCGATCAAGCCGAACACGTCGTAACGGGCGCTGTCGGCCACTGCGGCATGCACGGTGCCAGCATCCACCTGGCCATCGACGGCCAACAGCTTGAGTTTCTCGATCTCCTGGGCGGCGGCCAGCAAGTTGCCTTCGACACGGGCGGCGATCAGCTCCACGGCTTCCTGGCTGGCGCTGAGGCCGGCCTGGGCCAGGCGCTGGCGAATCCATTGCGGCAATTGCCCGGCCTCCACTGGCCAGATCTGCACGAACTGGCTGGCGGGGTTGTCGATCAGGGCCTTGGCCCACTTGGTCTTTTGCGTGCTGCCATCGAGTTTGGGCAGGCTGATCAGCAGCAGGGTGTCTTCCGGCGGGCGGCTGAGGTATTCCAGCAGGGCGCTGGCGCCCTGGTCGCCGGGTTTGCCACTGTTGATGCGCAGTTCGATCACGCGCTTTTCGGCAAACAGCGACAGGCTGGCGCCGGCCTGGTAGAGCAGGCCCCAGTCGAAGCTCTTGTCCACGTCAAACACTTCGCGCTCGCTGAAGCCTTGCGCGCGGGCGCTGGCCCGAATGCTGTCGGCGGCTTCCTGGCACAGCAGGTGTTCGTCACCGCTGAGCACATACACGGGCGCCAGGGCGCCTTGCAGGTGCTTGCCGAGTTGGGCGTGGTTGAGTTTCATCGGACAGAACGCTGGCGGGCGGCCGAGGGCCGCCCACCCAGCTTACTCGCGCGGCAGCAGCTGCAGGGGCGACTGTTGCGGCTGTGCCAGCTCGGCCTCGCGGGCGGCGGCAGCAGCTTCGGCGGCGGCTTTGGCTTCGGCATCGGCTTTGGCCTGGGCTGCTTGCTGCAGTTGCTCCAGTTGTTGCGGGGTAATCATCTGCAGGTGCTGCAGCAGGTTGCGTACCAGGCGCTGGCGCAGCTCGACGGTCTGCTGCACGGCTTCCTGCTCGGATCCACCGAGGTTGCTCTGGTCCTGGGCGTAGACGCTTTGCACTTCCTGCTGGTTTTGCAGCAGCAGGAGGTTGTTGGCGCCACGGATTTCGTAGTCGAGGGTGTTGGTCAGCTCGATTTCCGCGCTGCGGCCCGCGCCGGTGTAGCTGGCGCTGCGGCGCTGGCTGTCTTCGCGGGTCAGAATCAGGTGATAAGGCGCGCCGGACGAGACCTTGACCCGGCTGTTTTCCAGTTGGTTACGCACTTCCTTGACGGTTTCGCCATAGACATTGCGCGCGCTGACATCCAGTTCGGTGAGGGCGAAGTGGGTATCGCTGGTGCCGCGCAGCTGGAAGCCGCAGGCGCTCAACAGCGTGGCCAGGCCCACGACCATCAGATTCCGTTTCATCATTGTGCTATCCCCTTGAATGCGTGCGGCGCCGCGGCATGCAGCGGCGCCGTAGATGATCAGCTTGCGACAATATTAACCAGTTTGCCCGGCACCACGATGACCTTGCGAATGGTCAGGCCGTCGGTGAAGCGCAGTACGTTTTCGTTGCAGCGGGCGGCAGCTTCGATCTCTTCGCGGCTGGCGCTGGCTGGCATTTCGATTTGCCCGCGCAGCTTGCCGTTGACCTGAATCACCAGCACCAGGCTGTCTTGCACCAGGGCGGACTCGTCCACCTGCGGCCATTGGGCGTCGATGATGGCGTCGTTGTGGCCCAGGCGCTGCCAGATTTCGTGGCTGATGTGCGGGGTGATCGGTGCCAACAGCAGAACCACGGCTTGCAGGCCTTCCTGCATCAGGCTGCGATCGAGGGCGGTGTCGGTGGCGGCTTTTTCCAGCACGTTCATCAGGGTCATCACTTGGGCGATGGCGGTGTTGAACTTGTGGTGCAGGCCAATATCCTGGCTGGCTTGTTTGATGGCCAGGTGGATGGCGCGACGCACGGCCTTCTGCCCGTCGTTCAGCTCGTGCTTGCCCAAGGCGCTCGGCAGACCGCCGCTGACATGGCTGTGAGCCAGACGCCAAACACGGCGCAGGAAGCGGCTCGCGCCTTCGACGCCGGAATCGGACCATTCCAGGCTCATGTCGGGCGGCGAGGCAAACATCATAAACAGGCGGCAGGTGTCGGCGCCGTAGGCATCGATCATCGCTTGCGGGTCGACGCCGTTGTTCTTCGACTTGGACATCTTCTCGGTGCCGCCGATTTCCACCGGCAGGCCGTCGGATTTCAGCTTGGCGCCAATCACCTTGGCCTTGGCGTCCAGCTCGACTTCGACGTCGGCCGGGTTGAACCAGTCTTTGCCGCCGTTATCCAGGGTGCGGTAGTAGGTGTCGGCAATCACCATGCCTTGGGTCAGCAGGTTCTTGAACGGCTCGTTGGACGCCACCAGGCCTTCGTCGCGCATCAGCTTGTGGAAGAAGCGCGCATACAGCAGGTGCAGGATCGCGTGCTCGATACCGCCGATGTACTGATCCACCGGCAGCCAGTGGTTGGCGGCGGCTGGGTCGACCAAGCCTTCGGTGTAGTGCGGCGAGGCGTAGCGGGCGTAGTACCACGACGACTCGACGAAGGTGTCCATGGTGTCGGTTTCGCGCTTGGCGTC
>JAIERF010000180.1 GCA_019747075.1 Pseudomonadaceae bacterium | reverse complement strand
TTCGTTCGCGACGGCGATCAGCTGCAGATCTTCGAAGCCCTCAACCGCGCGCAACCGGACGAAATGCCCGACCTGTATCCCGGCCCGGAACGCTGGCTGCTGGAACGCGACTAACCAGGCCGCTGAAAAACTACCTGTTACCCTGCCTCAGCGCTGAACACCTCCATATTTCTTCAGGATCCACGACCATGCGCGCCGAACGCGACGAAGACGACCTCCGCCCGCTCCGCACCCAGCGCGGCGCACAGCACAAAACCGAACGCCGCCTGGCCTATGAAATCGCCTTGGGCATCATCCTCGGTGGCGTGGGTTTGTGGCTGTTGAATGCCGGCGCTGTGTGGCTGATGGCCAAGTTCATGCTGCAGAACCTGCAGTTGCAGCTGCCCGGTTAAGGCGTCTCAGCCGCCAGCAGCGCGCCGTAGCCCTCACGGTACGTAGGGTACTGCGGCGCCCAGCCCAAGGCGCGGGCGCGGGCATTGCGGCAACGCTTGCTGCCGGCGCGGCGCACCGTTGACTCGCCGGACCAGCCGCTAACCGCCAGCGTCTCGCGTAACCAGGCCACCACCTCATGCAAAGGCGCCGGCGCGTCGTCGACGCCGATATAGCAGGTATCCAACGCCACCCCGCGAGCATCCGCCAACAGCAGAAAAGCCAGCAACCCGGCGGCATCATCGGCGTGGATGCGGTTGCCATACAGCGGCGGCTCGCTGACCACCCGGTAGCCCTGGCGCACCTGATTGAGCAGCCATTGCCGACCTGGCCCGTAGATGCCCGTGAGGCGTACCACGCTGGTCGGCAGGCCGCTGCCCAGCAGCAACTGCTCGGCCTCCAGCATGATCCGCCCGGAATAACCTGCGGGTTCGGTCGCCGAGGTTTCGTCCACCCACTCGCCGCCGCCCTGGCCATACACGCTGGTGCTGGAGACAAACAGCACCCGCCGCGGCCGTTGCCCGTGCTGCGCCAGCCAGTCCAGCACATGGCGCAGGCCATCGACATAAGCCGCGCGATAGCCGGCCTCGCTGCCTTCGCTGGCGGCCAGGCAATAGACCAGATAATCCAGTTCGCCCGTTGGCCAGGCAGGCGGGCATAGATCGCCGTGCAGGTCCGCCGCCACCGGCAGCACCCCGGCCGTCAAGCGACTGATGTCACGGCGCATGCCGTGCACCGCCCAGCCCTGCGCCAGCATCTGCAGCGCCAAACGGCTGCCGATATCGCCACAACCGGCAATCAACAAGGTAGGTGAACGGCTCATGGATAGGCTCCGCAGGTAAAGCGCGGAGCCTACTCCGCGCGACCTGCAGCGCCAAGTCAGCCGCCTCTGCAACCTCGCCGACCCGGCCCTATAGGCAATGACTTTAGCGGCGCGAAATCTAAATGAGCATGGGAGGCTTTATCAAGTGATAATGATTTGCAATAATAGCCAAACTTGAGACCGCTTCGCCCTCGCGGCGGCAGCGCCCACTCCTTCTCTTACCGGACCGGCCACCATGAACCTGATGCCCCTTCGCATGCCCGCCTTGTCCTTGGTCCGCGCCCTGCTGGCCGCTGCCGCCCTGGCCTGCGTGACCTTCTCCGCGCCGAGCATGGCCGACCAACCGCTGCCGCCCGCTGCCGTCGCCAGCACTGCGCCGGCCACCAGCAGCGAGGCCCTGCCTACAGCCGTGGCGGGCAGTGAAGCCGCCACGGCAAACACCGAGGCGCCCCTCGACGAGGCCCTGCTCAGCCACGACATGTCGCCCTGGGGCATGTTCCAGAATGCCGACGTGATCGTCCGCGGCGTGATGATCGGCCTGGCCCTGGCCTCGGTGCTGACCTGGACCATTTGGCTGAGCAAGGGTGTTGAATTGCTCACCGCTAAACGCCGCCTGCAGGCCGAGCTGCGCAGCCTGAAACAGGCTCGCTCGCTGAGCGAGGCCCAGCGCACCCACCAGGGCGGCCTGAGCCAGCTGTTGATCGAAGATGCCCAGCACGAGCTGCAGCTGTCGGCCCAGGCCCGCGGCAACGACGGCATCAAGGAGCGCGTCAGCTTCCGCCTGGAGCGCCTGGTGGCCGCCAGCGGCCGGCAGATGAGCAAGGGCACCGGCGTATTGGCCACCATCGGCTCGACCGCACCCTTCGTCGGCCTGTTCGGCACCGTCTGGGGGATCATGAACAGCTTTATCGGCATCGCCAAATCACAGACCACCAACCTCGCGGTGGTCGCCCCTGGCATCGCCGAAGCGCTGCTGGCCACGGCCCTGGGCCTGGTGGCGGCGATCCCGGCGGTGGTCATCTACAACGTCTTCGCCCGCTCGATCACCGGCTACAAGGCCCAGGTGGCGGACGCCTCGGCCCAGGTGCTGCTGCTGGTCAGCCGTGACCTCGACCTGCCGGGCAACGAGCGCGTGGCGCCGGCCAAGAACCCGCCGCATATGGTCAAGGTGGGTTGAGAAAACGCCATGGGCCTGCATCTGCGCGAAGGTGACGACGACCTTCAGGAAAACCACGAAATCAACGTCACGCCCTTTATCGACGTGATGCTGGTACTGCTGATCATCTTTATGGTCGCCGCGCCGCTGGCCACCGTTGACGTCAAGGTCGACCTGCCGGCCGCCAGCGCCATCCCACAACCGCGCCCGGACAAGCCGCTGTACCTGACGGTGAAGGAAGACCACAGCCTGTTTCTCGGCGACCAGCCGATCGAACGCACGCAACTGGGCCAAGCCCTGGACCAGCAAACCCAGGCGAAGAAAGACACCACGATCTTCTTTCGCGCCGACAAGCACGTCGAATACGCCGAGCTGATGGCGGTGATGAACGAACTGCGTGGCGCCGGCTACCTGAAGATCGGCCTGGTCGGCCTTGAAACGGTGGCCCCACGATGAACGCGCCCCGCCATCATCTGCCGCGCTGGACCCTGAGCCTGGCGCTGGTGCTCGGCCTGCACATCGGCATCGCTGTACTGGCGCTGAACTGGCGCAACGCGGCGCTGGCCGTGGAGCTGCCGCCACCGGCCGCCCTGCTGGTGGAGCTGGCGCCACTGCCGGCCGTCGCCCCGCCGCCGCCCGCACCGGCCGTCCAGTCCGAACCCACCCCGTTACCGCCGCCAGTGGTGGCGCCCAAACCCAGGCTGGTGCTGGAAAAGCCCCGGCCCAAGGCCCGGCCGACGCCAGCCAAGCCAGTACTCAGCCCGCTCAAGCCGCAGCCACCGACGCTGGCCAAAGCCGCGCCGCCAACCCCCGCCGCGCCCTCCAGCGCCCCGGCCGCACCCGCGGCGGCGGCCGTCAGCAGCGCCGCCAGCCAGGCCGCCAAGCAATCCTGGCAAAGCCACCTGCTCGGCCACCTGGCGCGCTACAAGCGCTACCCCGAGCACGCCCGCCGCCGTGGTATCGAAGGCACCAGCCAGGTGCGCTTCCGCCTCGACGGCCACGGCCGGGTGCTCAGCGTGGCCCTGGCCAGAAGCTCCGGCAACGCCGCCCTGGATCGCGCCACCCTGGCGATGATCCGCCGCGCCTCGCCGGTGCCGAAGCCACCGGCCGAGCTGCTTAGCGGCGACCACCTGGAAATCGTTGCGCCCTTTATCTACAACCTCGAACGCGGTTAAGTCCGGCCCTCAAGGTGGTTGGTTCCATTGAAGACAGCGGCTATGCTTGGCCGCATCTCAATGGACTACGACTATGACCCTGACCGAACTGCGCTACATCGTCACCCTGGCCCAGGAACAGCATTTCGGTCGCGCCGCCGAGCGCTGCCACGTCAGCCAGCCAACCCTGTCGGTGGGGGTCAAAAAGCTCGAAGATGAGCTGGGCGTGATGATCTTCGAGCGCAGCAAAAGCGCCGTCCGCACCACCCCGGTGGGCGAGGGCATTGTCGCCCAGGCGCAGAAGGTGCTGGAGTCCGCCCAAGGCATCCGCGAGCTGGCCCAGGTCGGCAAAAACCAGCTGGCCGCACCGCTGCGGGTGGGTGCCATCTACACCGTCGGCCCGTACCTGTTCCCCCATCTGATTCCACAGTTGCACCGGGTCGCCCCGCAGATGCCGCTGTATATTGAAGAGAACTTCACCCACGTACTGCGCGACAAATTGCGCAACGGCGAGCTGGACGCGATCATCATCGCCCTGCCGTTCCAGGAAGCCGACGTGCTGACCAAAGTGCTCTACGACGAGCCTTTCACCGTGCTGATGCCCGCCAACCACCCGTGGACGGCGAAAACCAGCATCGACAGTGCCCTGCTCAACGACAAGAGCCTGCTGCTGCTGGGCGAAGGCCACTGCTTCCGCGATCAGGTGCTGGAAGCCTGCCCGACCCTGGGCAAAGGCAGCGATATCAATAAACACACAACAGTGGAGTCCAGCTCGCTGGAAACCATCCGCCACATGGTCGCCTCCGGCCTGGGCATCTCGGTGCTGCCGCTGTCGGCGGTGGACAGCCACCACTACGCGCCGGGCGTGATCGCGGTGCGCCCGCTGACCCCGCCGGTGCCGTTTCGCACCGTGGCGATTGCCTGGCGCGCCAGCTTCCCGCGGCCCAAGGCGATTGACGTGCTGGCCGACTCGATTCGCCTGTGTTCGGTGGCCCGCGCGCCCCAGCCAGACGCCTAAGGCCGCGCCGTGAGCGAACTCGCCACGGTGTCCGTTACCGCGCTCAAGGGCGTGGGCGCCGCCCTGGCCGAGAAGCTCGCCAAGGTCGGCCTGGAAACCCTGCAGGACGTCCTGTTTCACCTGCCCCTGCGTTATCAGGACCGCACCCGCATCGTGCCGATCGGCGCCTTGCGTCCCGGTCAGGATGCCGTGGTGGAAGGCACCGTGGCCGGCGCCGACGTGGTCATGGGCCGCCGCCGCAGCCTGCTGGTGCGCCTGCAGGATGGCAGCGGCACCCTATCGCTGCGCTTCTACCACTTCAGCCAGGCGCAGAAAGAGGGGCTGAAACGCGGCACCCTGGTGCGCTGCTACGGCGAGGTGCGCCCCGGCTCCTCCGGCCTGGAGATCTACCACCCGGAATACCGCGCCCTCAGCGGTGGCGAGCCGATTGCCGTGGAACAGACCCTGACGCCGATCTACCCGACCACCGAGGGCCTGACCCAGCAACGCCTGCGCCAGCTCAGCGAGCAAGCGCTGGCGCGTCTCGGCCCCCATAGCCTGCCCGATTGGCTGCCGGCCGAACTGGCCCGCGAGCATGAGCTGGCGCCCCTCGATCAGGCCCTACGCTACCTGCACCGGCCGCCGCCAGATGCTGACCTCGACGAACTGGCCGAAGGCCGGCATTGGGCCCAGCACCGCCTGGCCTTCGAGGAACTGCTGACCCATCAGCTGTCGATGCAGCGCCTGCGCGACAGCCTGCGCAACCAGCACGCCCCGGCACTGCCCAAGGCCCAGCGGCTGCCGGCGCAGTATCTGGCCAACCTCGGTTTCGCCCCCACTGGCGCCCAGCAGCGGGTCGGCGCCGAGATCGCCTACGACCTCAGCCAGCACGAACCCATGCTGCGCCTGGTGCAGGGCGATGTCGGTGCCGGCAAGACCGTGGTCGCCGCCCTCGCGGCGCTACAAGCGCTGGAAGCCGGCTATCAGGTGGCGCTGATGGCGCCGACCGAGATCCTCGCCGAGCAGCACTTCATCACCTTCCAGCGCTGGCTAGCGCCGCTCGGCTTAGAGGTCGCCTGGCTGGCCGGCAAACTCAAGGGCAAGGCGCGCGCCGCTGCCCTGGAGCAGATCGTCGGCGGCGCGCCGATGGTGGTCGGCACCCACGCGCTGTTTCAGGACGAGGTGCAGTTCCAGCGCCTGGCCCTGGTGATCATCGACGAACAACATCGCTTCGGCGTGCAGCAGCGCCTGGCCCTGCGCAAGAAGGGGGTCGACGGCCGCCTGTGTCCGCACCAGCTAATCATGACCGCCACGCCGATCCCACGGACCCTGGCGATGAGCGCCTACGCCGACCTCGACACCTCGATCCTCGACGAGCTGCCACCGGGTCGTACCCCGGTGAATACCCTGCTGGTGGCCGACAGCCGCCGCTTCGAGGTGATCGAGCGGGTGCGCTCAGCCTGCCATGAAGGCCGTCAGGCGTATTGGGTCTGCACCCTGATCGAAGAGTCCGAGGAGCTGACCTGCCAGGCCGCGGAAACCACCTACGCGGACTTGTCCGCGGCCCTCGGTGGCCTGCATGTCGGCCTGATCCACGGGCGCATGAAGCCCGCCGAGAAGGCCGCAGTGATGGACCAGTTCAAACAGGGCCGGCTGCAATTGCTGGTCGCCACCACGGTGATCGAGGTCGGCGTCGACGTGCCCAACGCCAGCCTGATGATCATCGAAAACCCCGAGCGCTTAGGCCTGGCCCAGCTGCATCAGCTGCGCGGCCGGGTCGGTCGCGGCAGCGCCGCCAGCCATTGCGTGCTGCTCTATCACCCGCCGCTGTCGCAACTGGGTCGCCAGCGCCTGGGCATCATGCGTGAGACCAGCGACGGCTTTGTCATCGCCGAAAAAGACCTGGAATTGCGCGGCCCCGGCGAGATGCTCGGCACCCGCCAAACCGGTCTGCTGCAGTTCAAGGTCGCCGATCTGATGCGCGATGCCGACCTGCTGCCGGCGGTGCGTGACGCGGCCCTGCGCCTGCTGGCCGAATGGCCGCAGCACGTCAGCCCGCTGCTGGAACGCTGGCTGCGCCATGGCCAGCAGTACGGCCAAGTGTGACTTGCCGCGCAGCCAACCTGTCGATGATTCATCCAAGCCCCAGCTCGCTGGTTATACTCAGCGCAGACGCCTCCTAGCCGGACCTGAATATGACCGAAGTCGCCCTCGCCCCTGACACCACCCCCCAGCCGCCCGCCATGATCGTGCAGTTGCTGCAAAAACTGGCCGTGCCCTTCCAGGTGCGCAAGGAGCAAGCGGACCTGAACCCGGCACAACGGGTGCAGGCGGTACTCCTGGAGGACGAACTGGGCGCCTTGCTGGCGCTGTTCCCGCAGAGCCAGCTCCTGGACCTCAGCCGCCTGGCCGAGCTGACCGGGCGCAAACTGGTGGCGGTCAAACCGGAACGCCTGCAACGCATGCTCAGCAAGCATCAACTGGCCCTGCTGCCGGGCCTGCCGGCGCTGACCAGCTCGCCGTGCCTGTATGAAGAGCGCCTGCTGCAAGAGCCGCTGCTGCTGATCGAGTCCGGCCAGGCGGGCGTGTTGCTGGAAATCCCCAGTGACGCCTTCAAGGGCTTGTTGAGCAAGGCCAGCACGGCGCGCTTTGGCGAACCGCTGAAGCTGATTCAACCCAACCTCGACCGCCCCCACGACGACCGCGCCGAAATCACCCAGGCGGTGCAGGCTTTTACCGCCCGGCGTATCCAGCAGCGCCTGGAAGAAACCATCGAGATTCCGCCACTGCCGGAAACCGCCCAGCGCATCATCAAGCTGCGGGTCGACCCGGACGCCACCGTCGACGACATCACTGGAGTGGTGGAAACCGACCCGGCCCTGGCCGCCCAGGTGGTCAGCTGGGCGGCTTCGCCCTACTACGCCGCGCCAGGCAAGATCCGCTCGGTAGAAGACGCCATCGTCCGCGTGCTCGGCTTTGATCTGGTGATCAACCTGGCCCTCGGTTTGGCCCTGGGTAAGACCCTGAGCCTGCCCAAGGATCATCCGCAACAGGCCACGCCTTACTGGCAGCAGGCGATCTATACCGCCGCCGTGATCGAAGGCCTGACCCGCGCTATGCCGCGCGCTCAACGCCCGGAAGCGGGCCTGAGCTACCTCGGCGGCTTGCTGCACAACTTCGGTTACTTGGTGCTGGCGCACGTGTTCCCGCCTCACTTCTCGCTGATCTGTCGGCATCTGGAGGTCAACCCGCACCTCAGCCACAGCCATATCGAGCAGCACCTGCTGGGTATCAGCCGTGAGCAGATCGGCGCCTGGCTGATGCGTTTCTGGGATATGCCTGAGGAGTTGGCCACCGCCCTGCGCTTCCAGCACGACCCGGATTACGACGGCGACCATGCGCCTTACCCCAATCTGGTCTGCCTGGCCGTCAGCCTGCTGCGCAGCCGCGGCATCGGCGCCGGTCCGCAGGTGGAGATTTCGCCAGCACTCTTGGAGCGCCTGGGCCTGACCCGCGCCAAGGCCGATGAGGCCCTGGACAAGGTGCTGGAAGCAGAAGCGGCCTTGCGTGAACTGGCCGCACAGTTCCATCCCCATCACTGACGCCTGGGCTGACGGCAGGTACGTCTGCCGTCAGTTACAACCGCCGCTTACTTGAGCGCTGCACGGCGCTCTGCAAACACCGCGGGCAACGCCTGCACACTGGCCTTGAGCAACTGATTCAGCGGCGCCTGCTCGTACAGCGCGGCGTACTCAGCGAGCTGATCGCTGGGTGTCTGCCGATAGGCAAACAACATAAAGGCTTCAACCCCCTGGGCACTGGACTGGCGCAACGCTTCGGCCTGGGCCGTGGTTTTGCTGGTCAGGGTCGCCTCATCGATGCTTTCGCCACGCGCCTTGAGCGCCAGCAAGGCCTGAGTTTTACCCACCTCGTAACGCAACAGGGCAGCCATGGCAGTGGTCTGCGCCGCATTGTCCAGGCGCCGCACCAGCGCCAAGCGCTCGGCCCGTGGCGGACGGCTGCTCAGTTGTTCGCGATAGGTGCTGAGGGCCTTTTCGTCATCCCCCACCGCGCGCTCGGCGGCGGTGAACTGCTTGGCCAGCGGACTTTCCAGCAAGGTTTCAATCTGCCCTAACTGGGTGGACGTAAAGGTGGGCGCCAACTGCTTGGCCAACGCCCCGCACAACTGCTCAGGCGCAAACACTTGGCCCAGTTGCGCCTGCTGCGCCGGCGCAACGCCGCGTTGCAGCAAGGGTGCGGTCTGCTCGCAGAGCAGACGAATACCGGCCAGCTCGAAAACCTTGGCAAAGGCAGCAGGCGCCGGAACATCGGCGTGAGCGACGCTGGTGAGCAACAACAAGGGTAAAAGTAACGCGATGCGCATGGCGGCAATGTCCTGAAGAACTCTGCCCAGCCTAGCGAATGATGCGGGGGCCGACCAGCACCGCGACGGGCCGCCCTACTGAGGCAGTGACGCACCGCTCAGCCAAGGCCGGCGGCGCGGCAATATCAGGCGGCTTTCTTGGCAGCAGACTTCTTCTTCGGCATCAGGTACTTCATCAGGCCCTGGAACCACATCACCAGCGCCGGGTTGCCCTGGATCTGGATCTCTTTGTTCTGGATGCCCTGCATAAAGGCCAACTGCTTGTTCTTCGCAGTCATGGTGGCGAAACCGTAGGTCGCATCCTTGAAGCCCAAGGCAAAGGCCGGCGCGCTGGCAACGCCACGCTTGCTGACGATGCGCTGGTCTTTGACGATGAAATGGCGGGCCATCTTGCCGTCCAGGGTGTGCAACTGGAACACCAGGTCTTTGCCGGCCAGTTGTTGCTGGAATTCAGGATTGGTGCGGCTGGCTTTGGCCATCAGGCGGCCCAGCATCCACAGGAGAAAGCGAAACTTCATGCGCGCGGCCTCGAAGGGGGGAATGAAACGGCGGCGCATTGTAGCGGTTTGCGGGGGGAACTACAGCCAGCCTTTGGCTGGGCTGTCCGGGGCCGCAAGGCCCCGAACGGCGGGACTCAGTTGACCGAGTCTTTCAGCGACTTGCCCGGCTTGAAGGCCACGGTATTGCTGGCCTTGATGGTAACCGGGGCGCCGGTTTGCGGGTTCTTCCCGGTGCGCGCGCCGCGATGGCGCTGCACAAAGGTACCGAAGCCCACCAGGGTGACACTGTCCTTGCGGTTCAGGGCACCGGTAATTTCTTCAAGTACGGCGTTGAGTACCCGATTGGCTTGATCCTTGGTCAGGTCAGCCTTCTCGGCGATGGCGGCGGCGAGTTCCGGTTTGCGCATAAATGCCTCTTTGTCGACGGTTTATTGTTGTTGTGTCCGTGCTGCTCTTCCAGAACAGCGCCCAAGGCGCCGCGGCGGCTCTAGGCTGCACTGCGGCAGACCCGACGAGGATGGCATGCTGGCCGCGACCGCGCCAGCCTTGTCGGACAATAGGCCCGAGCAAAAGCAGGCCTTAAACGACAAAAGAAACGGCATCTACGCCAAAAGGGCGGGCAACTGCCGATTCAGGGCCAGTTTTTCCTGCACGGCCGTACCGGTCAGGGCATAGCCCAGCAAGTTACCTTGGGCGTCGTGACAGAGCGCCTTGATGTCGGCCCCGCTGCCTTCCACCGTCCACTCACCCACCGCACCACGCGGCGGTGGCGACACCACCAGCGGGCACACCGGGGTCTTCACCGTGACCGGCATCGGCCCGTAGCTGACTGCCGTCGGTGTGCCGTTCAAGGTCTGCGCCAAGGCGCGGGCACAGGCCATCAAGGGCATCACGTAGAGCAGGTTGAGGCCATCGACTTCGGCGCAGTCGCCGAGGGCGTAGATGTTGGCGTGGGAAGTCTGCAACTGCCGATCGACCACCACCCCGCGGTTGACCGCCAGGCCCGCGGCCGCCGCCAGGTCGGTGCGCGGACGCAGGCCAACGGCGGACAACACCAGGTCGCAGGCCACTTGCGTGCCGTCAGACAGATGCGCCAGCAAGCCGCTGTCACTGCGCTGCAGGCTGGTCAGCACCGGCCCCAGGTGGAAGCGTGCGCCGAGGCTTTCCAGCCCAGCCTGCACCGCCGCGGCGGCCGCCATAGGTAACAGACCCGGCATCACCTGCTCGCAAGGCGCCACTAGCTCGACGCTGTAGCCGCCTAGGCTGAGGTCGTTGGCAAACTCGCAGCCGATCAGGCCGGCGCCCAGCACCAGCACCCGCTGCTTGCCCGCAGCCGCGGCACGGAAACGGGCGTAATCCTCCAGGTCATTGACCGGGAAAATCGCTTCAGGCGCATCGCCTGCCACCGGCACACGAATCACCTCGGCACCCAGGGCCAGAATCAGGTCGCGGTAAGGCACAGCCTCTTCGCCAATCCACAACTGACGATGGCCAGCATCGATGCCGCTGATGCGTGTGTGGGTGCGGATCTCGGCATTCAGCTGCTCGGCCATGGCGCCGACTTCGGCCATGCACAGGCCGTCGGCATCCTTGTTCTTGCCGAAGCCGGTGGACAGCATCGGTTTGGAGTAAGAGCGCCCATCATCGGCAGTAATCAGCAGCAGCGGGGTCTGCGCGTCCAGCTTGCGAAACTCCTTGGCCAGGTTGTAGCCGGCCAGGCCGGTACCGACGATCACCACAGGTAGGCTCATCTCAAACTCCTCGGGGGTAGTGCAGGGTATAGATACAAGACGACGGCCCGCAGGCCGTCGTTGACGACGTCAATCAGGGTGGTGGAGCGCTGGTTCCACCGCCTCTCATCAACCGATTTCGATCATCTCGAAGTCCATCTTGCCGACGCCGCAGTCCGGGCACAGCCAGTCGGCCGGGACGTCTTCCCAGCGAGTGCCGGGGGCGATGCCGTCGTCTGGCCAGCCCATGGATTCGTCATACACCAGACCACAGACCACGCATTGCCACTTCTTCATCTACTGCAACCTCATTACACGAAAGATTGTCGGACAAGATTCCGACGCCACCAGGCCGCTTTGTACTGAGTGCGGCGCCGCGACGCAAGCACCAGTGCGCGCCCCCACCTTTGGCTGGGGGCTGCGGCAAACATGCTAAGCTCGCCCGCCCAGCCGCCACCAATGCCCGCTACCGTGCCGCACGCCGCCCTCGCCCAGCCTCCGCGCTGGCTCAGCTCCGCCCAACTGCACCCTGGCCCTGCCGCCGCGCTCAGCGACTGGCTGTTCGATCAGGGTTCGCTGACCCGACGGCTGACCGCCCTGGCCGAGCAGCAATTCAGCGTGGTGCCCTTGGAAGAAGGCTGGCAGCCCCTGCGCCACGACGAGTGCCTGGCCCTGGGCGTGCCCACCGGCAGCCAGGGCTGGGTGCGTGAGGTGTACTTGCGCGGCCATCAGCAGCCCTGGGTATTTGCCCGCAGCGTGGCCGCCCGCAGCGCCCTGCAAGGCTCCGGCCTGAATCTGGGTGAACTGGGCAGCCGCTCGCTCGGCGAATTACTGTTCAGCGACCGCGCCTTTACCCGCGGCGCCATCCAGGTGTGCCGTTACCCGGCGCCCTGGCTGCCGAGCGCAGTGCGCAACGAGCAGTTGTGGGCACGCCGCTCGTGCTTCCAGCGCGGCGCCCTGGCCGTGCTGGTAGCGGAAGTGTTTCTGCCGCAACTGTGGCAGGCGGCCCACGTCGACGCCTGAGGCGCACCTGTGCGGCGCCGTCACAGCCCGTATACTGCGCGCAACTCGCCCGGAGACGCGCTGATGTACACCCGCCTGCTGCACTCACTCAATCGCCTGCATCCACGTGCCTGGGACTTCATCCAGCTGATGCGCCTGGACAAACCCATCGGCATCTACCTGCTGCTGTGGCCGACCCTGTGGGCGTTGTGGGTGGCCGCCGAGGGCGTGCCCAGCGCCAGCAACCTGCTGATTTTTGTCGGCGGGGTGATCCTCATGCGCGCTGCCGGTTGCGTGATCAACGACTACGCCGACCGCCACTTCGACGGCCATGTCAGCCGTACCCAGGCGCGGCCCCTAGCCAGCGGCAAGGTCAAACCACGGGAAGCCCTGGTGCTGTTTGCCGGACTGGTGGCGCTGAGTTTCGCCCTGGTGCTGTGCACCAACGCGACCACCGTCTGGCTGTCGTTCGGTGGTGTGGCGCTGGCGGCCTGCTACCCGTTTATGAAGCGCTACACCTTCTACCCGCAGGTGGTGCTGGGCGCGGCGTTTTCCTGGGGCATGCCCATGGCCTTTAGTGCCGAGACCGGCAGCGTACCGCCGGAGGCCTGGCTGCTGTACATCGCCAACCTGCTGTGGACGGTGGCCTACGACACCTATTACGCCATGGCCGA
>JAIERF010000241.1 GCA_019747075.1 Pseudomonadaceae bacterium | reverse complement strand
ACCTTGGCCGCCAGTTGCGGAAACACGTACAGGCCGTACAACAGCACCGCCACCAAAGCGCCATAGGCGATCCGCAGCGGCTGCGCAGCCAGGCCTGCCAGGCGCGCCCATTCCCAGCCACCCAGGGTAACCACCGCACCAATGAACAGGGCAAAGTTCGCCCCATCCAGCAGAAAGAACCCACCCAGAGCGACAGGCAGCAACAGCAACGCGGTGATGATCCGTTGTTTCAGCATTATGGACGCGCCTTAGATGCGGCTTGCGCTTCCACCTGTTCGCTGGTCTTGCCGAAGCGACGTTGGCGGGTAGCGTAGTCAGCCAGCGCATTGCGCATGGCCTGGTGTTTGAAATCCGGCCAGTACAGGTCGGAGAAATACAGCTCGGCATAGGCCAGCTGCCACAGCAGGAAATTGCTGATGCGATGTTCGCCGCCAGTGCGGATGCACAGGTCCGGCAACGGCAAGTCAGCCGTCACCAGGCGCCCCTGCAACAACTCGACACTGATGGCATCCGGCTGCAGGCTACCGGCCTGCACCTCACGCGCCAGGGCCTGGGCCGCCTGCACAATGTCCCATTGCCCGCCGTAGTTGGCCGCTACCTGCAAGATAAACTTGCTCGGCCCGGCCGTTTCCGCCTCAGCCGCCGCCATGGCCGCCTGCAGCTCCGGGTGAAAGCGTGAGCGATCGCCAATGATGCGCAGGCTAATTTCATTTTCCTTGAGCTTTTTCGCTTCACGCCGCAGCGCACTGAGAAACAGCTCCATCAACGCCCCGACCTCTTCGGCAGGGCGCTGCCAGTTCTCACTGGAGAAGGCGAACAGGGTCAACACCTCAACCCCGGCTTCGGCGCACACCTTGATTACCGCGCGCACCGCATCGACGCCGGCTTTATGCCCGGCGACGCCCGGCAGCAAACGTTTTTTCGCCCAGCGATTGTTGCCATCCATGATGATGGCAACATGCCGCGGCACCACTGCAAAAGACTCGGACACTGTCTTATCCATGACCTTAGCGACCGTTAAACGGCCATCAAATCCGCTTCTTTCTGCTTCACGGCCACTTCGATCTCACCAACAAACTTGTCGGTTAGCTTCTGGATGTCATCAGCGGCACGACGCTCGTCGTCCTCGCTGATTTCCTTCTCCTTGACCAGATCTTTCAACTGGCTCAAGGCATCGCGGCGAATATTGCGCACGGCCACACGACCATCTTCCGCCGCATCACGAGCCTGCTTGGTGAAGCCCCGGCGGGTTTCTTCGGTCAGAGCCGGCATGGAGATCAGCAGCAGCTCACCCAGGTTGGTTGGATTGAAGCCCAGACCGGAGCTCTGGATCGCCTTGTCCACGGCCGCCAGCATATTGCGCTCGAACGCCACCACCTGCAGGGTGCGCGAATCCTTGACGGTGACGTTGGCCACCTGATTCAAGGGCGTATCGGCGCCGTAGTACGGCACCATCACACCGCCGAGAATGCTCGGATGCGCCTGACCGGTGCGAATGCGGCTGAAGGCATGAATCAGCGATTCCAGGCTCTTCTGCATGCGTATTTGTGCGTCTTTCTTGATCTCGTTGATCATTGCTTGTTCTCCTCGATCAGCGTTCCCTCGGCACCGCCGAGCACGATATTCAGCAAAGCGCCCGGCTTGTTCATATTGAACACCCGCAGCGGCATGTTGTGGTCACGGCACAGGCAAATGGCGGTCAGGTCCATCACGCCCAGTTTGCGATCCAGCACTTCGTCGTAGCTCAAGTGCTCGAACTTCTCGGCATGGGGATCCTTGAACGGGTCAGCGGTGTACACGCCATCCACTTTGGTCGCTTTGAGCACCACGTCGGCATCGATTTCAATAGCGCGCAGGCAGGCGGCCGAGTCTGTGGTAAAGAACGGATTGCCCGTACCGGCGGCAAAAATCACCACCTCGCCCACGTTCAAGTGGCGCATGGCCTTGCGCCGATCATAGTGATCGGTCACACCGACCATGGAAATGGCCGACATCACCAATGCAGGAATATTCGAACGCTCCAGCGCATCACGCATGGCCAGGGCGTTCATCACGGTGGCGAGCATTCCCATGTGGTCTCCCGTGACCCGATCCATGCCAGCCGCGCTCAGCGCAGCACCACGGAACAGGTTACCGCCACCGATCACCAGACCGACCTGCACGCCGATGCCGACCAGCTGGCCGACTTCCAGGGCCATGCGATCGAGCACCTTCGGGTCGATGCCGAACTCTTCCGAGCCAATCAGGGCCTCGCCGCTAAGTTTGAGCAAAATGCGTTTATAGCGAGGTTGACGACCACTCACCTGCTGAGCCATTGCGTATCTCTCCTGCGGCGTTTGAATACTGCGCAGGCCCTTGAGGCCTGCACACGAATAGAATCTTGGACGGGCGCTACGACAGCGCCGACAGCACCTGGTGCCATCTGACACACAAATACCGGGGGAGTTTCAGCCCGATTCGGCTCCCCTGTTTGTAAAAGAGGCCGCTCGCGTGAGCGGGCAGCCTCTTGGGTGCGACAGTATGAACCGTCTTACTGCTTGCTGGCAGCCAACTGGGCAGCAACTTCTTCGGCGAAGTTGTCGACCGGCTTCTCGATGCCTTCGCCTACCTGGAAGCGCGTGAAGGAAACGATTTCAGCACCGGCTTTCTTGGCCAGAGCGCCAACCTTGATTTCCGGGTCTTTAACGAAGGCTTGCTCAACCAGACTGGCTTCAGCCAGGAACTTCTGGATACGGCCGCCAACCATCTTCTCGACGATTTCAGCCGGCTTGCCTTTGATTTTGTCTTCGTTGAGGCTCATGAACACGGCTTTCTCGCGTTCGATGGCGTCAGCAGAAACTTCCGAAGGCAGCAGGAACTCAGGGTTGCTGGCAGCCACGTGCATAGCGATGTCTTTGGCCAGATCAGCGTCACCGCCTTTAAGGACAACCACAACACCGATCTTGTTGCCGTGCAGGTAAGCGTTAACCACGTCACCTTCAACGCGCGCCAGGCGACGAATATTGACGTTTTCGCCAACTTTTGCCACCAGGGCTTCACGAGCCGATTCCTGAGAAGCGATCAGCGGAGCTGCGTCGGTCAGTTTCTCGGCGAAAGCTTTTTCGATGCTGCTGGTAACGAAGTTCTTGAAGTCGTCCTGCAGAGCCAGGAAGTCAGTTTGCGAGTTGACTTCGAGGATTACTGCCGACTTGCCGTCTTCAGCAACTTTAACGCTGATCGCGCCTTCAGCAGCTACGTTACCGGCTTTCTTGGCAGCCTTGATGGCGCCCGAAGCACGCATATCGTCGATGGCTTTTTCGATGTCGCCGCCAGCCTTGGTCAAGGCCTTCTTGCAATCCATCATGCCTTCGCCGGTACGCTCACGCAGTTCTTTAACCAACGCTGCAGTAATCTCTGCCATTTCAAAATTCCTCTTGGATAGGTTTTAAACCATTCCACCCGAGTACACGGGCGTTAAATTCTTCACTCATTGACTAGCAGCCAGCCACTTAATGACGACGCTAATAAATGGTTTTCGAGGTGGCAAAAAGGGGGCTAAGCCCCCTTTTTGCGTACTGAGTAAACGCTAGGCGTTAATTACTCAGCCTTCAGCCGCTTCAGCAGCAGGAGCCTGCTCAACAAACTCATCGGTACCGCCGGCAGCATTACTGCGACCACGGATTACCGAGTCAGCCATGGCACCCATGTACAGCTGGATAGCGCGAATGGCGTCATCGTTACCTGGAATGATGTAGTCAACGCCTTCCGGGCTGCTGTTGGTATCGACGATGCCGATAACTGGGATGCCCAGCTTGTTGGCTTCGGTGATAGCAATGCGCTCGTGGTCAACGTCGATTACGAACAGTGCGTCCGGCAGACCGCCCATGTCCTTGATACCACCCAGGCTGCGATCCAGTTTTTCCAGATCACGGGTGCGCATCAGGGCTTCTTTCTTGGTCAGCTTGGCGAAAGTACCGTCTTGCGACTGAACTTCCAGATCACGCAGACGCTTGATCGAGGCACGGATGGTTTTGTAGTTGGTCAGCATGCCGCCCAACCAGCGGTGATCGACGAACGGCGAGTTGCAGCGAGCTGCTTCTTCGCGAACGATCTTGCCAGCGGAACGCTTGGTGCCAACGAACAGAATCTTGTTTTTGCCCGAAGCCAGTTTCTCAACGAAAGACAACGCTTCGTTGAACATCGGCAGGGTTTTTTCAAGGTTGATGATGTGAATCTTGTTGCGCGCGCCGAAAATGTACTTGCCCATTTTCGGGTTCCAGTAACGGGTCTGGTGGCCGAAGTGCACACCGGCCTTCAGCATATCGCGCATATTGACTTGGGACATGATAGTTCCTTGATAAGTCGGGTTAGGCCTCCACGCATCCCAATGACCAACCCTCCAGAACCAGTCTTGAAGGCACCCAGGTCACCGTGTCGATACGTGTGTGGGGTTAATGCTTTGCCGGGCTACCCCGTAAAGCGGCGCACTTTATAGCACACAAGCACGGCGCAAGCTAGCCACCGAACATATCCAGCGTCATACCGAGTTGCGCGTCGCGCTTATGGCTGGCGCCATGAAGCTGCTAATATGCGGACCTTTTCCGCCTGCAGCAGAGACCCCGCTATGACCGTCACGATCAAGACGCCCGCTGAAATCGAGAAAATGCGCGTCGCCGGCCGCCTGGCCGCCGAAGTGCTGGAAATGATCGGCGAGTACGTCAAGCCGGGCGTAACCACCGAAGAGTTGGACCGTATCTGCCACGACTATATCGTCAATGTGCAGCAGGCCATCCCCGCCCCGCTCAACTACAAAGGCTTTCCCAAGTCGATCTGCACCTCGATCAACCATGTGGTCTGCCACGGAATTCCCAATGAAAAGCCGCTGAAAGATGGCGACGTGCTGAACATCGACATCACCGTGATCAAAGATGGCTACCACGGCGACACCAGCAAGATGTTCATGGTCGGCAAGGTCAGCGAATGGGCCGAGAAGCTCGCCCGCATCACCCAGGAATGCATGTACAAGGGCATCGCCCTGGTCCGTCCGGGCGCGCGCCTGGGTGATATCGGCGAAGTGATCCAGAAGCACGCAGAAAAGAACGGCTACTCGGTGGTGCGCGAATATTGCGGCCACGGCATCGGCGCGGTGTTCCATGAAGAGCCGCAAGTGCTGCACTACGGCCGCGCCGGCACCGGCATGGAGCTCAAGGAAGGCATGACCTTCACCATCGAGCCGATGATCAACCAGGGCCGCGCCGAAACCCGCACCCTGGGCGACGGCTGGACCGCCATCACCAAGGACCGCAAGCTCTCCGCCCAGTGGGAACACACCATCCTGGTGACCGCCGACGGTTATGAGATTTTCACCCTGCGCAGCGATGACACCCTGCCGCGCAGCGCTCCGGCCACCCAGCCGGCCTGATCGCTTCTTTATAAGGAAGACCGTTATATGCCGCAGGTTGATCCCGAGCTGTTTGACCGCGGCCAGTTCCAGGCGGAGCTGGCGCGCAAGCCCAGCCCGATTGCCGCCTTCAAGAAAGCCCTGCGGCAGATCAATGACGTGCTCAACGCACGTTTCATGGGTAATCGCGACATTCGCCGCCTGATCGAAGACCGTGCCTGGTGCATCGACCAGATCCTGCGCGAAGCCTGGGATCGCTTCACCTGGAGCAACGAGGCGGCCATCAGCCTGGTGGCTGTCGGCGGCTATGGCCGCGGCGAACTGCACCCGCACTCGGATATCGACCTGCTGATCCTGCTGGAAAACGAGGATCAGGAGCTGTTTCGCGACTCAATTGAACGCTTCCTCATGCTGCTCTGGGACATTGGCCTGGAAGTCGGCCAGAGCGTACGCTCGGTGGCCGAGTGCGCCGACGAAGCCCGTGCCGACCTGACCGTCATCACCAACCTGATGGAAAGCCGCACCATTGCCGGCCCCGAGCACCTGCGCCAGCGCATGCTGGAAGTCACCAGCCCGCAGCAGATGTGGCCCAGCAAGCACTTCTTTCTGGCCAAGCGCGACGAGCAGCACGCCCGTCACGCCAAGTACAACGACACCGAATACAACCTCGAACCCAACGTCAAAGGCTCTCCCGGCGGCCTGCGCGACATCCAGACCATCCTCTGGATCGCTCGCCGCCAGTTCGGCACCCTCAACCTGCATGCACTGGCATCCCAGGGCTTTCTAATAGAAAGCGAGTTCAGCCTGCTAGCCGCCTCCCAGGATTTTCTCTGGAAGGTGCGTTATGCCCTGCACATGCTGGCCGGCCGCAGCGAAGACCGCCTGCTCTTTGACCACCAGCAGAAGATCGCCGGACTGCTGGGTTTCTGCGACGACAACGGCAAGCTGGCCGTCGAGCGCCTGATGCAGAAGTACTACCGCGCCGTGATGGCGGTGGCCGAGCTGAATGACCTGATCATGCAGCACTTCGAAGAAGTGATCCTGCGCCACAGCGACAATCAGCCGGCACAGCCAATCAATACACGCTTTCAGGTGCGCAACGGCTTCCTCGAAGTCACCCACCCGAATGTGTTCAAGCGCACGCCCTTTGCCATTCTGGAAATCTTCGTGCTGCTGGCCCAGCATCCGGAAGTACGCGGCGTGCAAGCCGACACCATCCGCCGGCTGCGCGACAGCCGTGCACTGATCGACGACGACTTCCGCCGCGACATCCGCAACACCAGCCTGTTTATCGAATTATTCAAGTCCCCGGAAGGCATTCACCGCAACCTGCGGCGGATGAACCGCTACGGCATCCTCGGCCGCTACCTGCCAGAGTTCGGCCTGATTGTCGGGCAGATGCAGCACGACCTGTTCCACATCTACACGGTCGATGCCCACACCCTGAATCTGATCAAGCACCTGCGCAAACTGGGCAAGCCGGGCGTCAGCGAGAAATTCCCGCTGGCCAGCAAGCTCATGGGCACCCTGCCCAAGCCCGAACTGATCTACCTCGCCGGCCTCTACCACGACATCGGCAAAGGCCGCGGCGGCGATCACTCGGAACTGGGCGCAGTGGATGCCGAGGTGTTCTGCCAACGCCACCAACTGCCGGTCTGGGACTCACGCCTGATCGTCTGGCTGGTGAAAAACCATCTGGTGATGTCCACCACGGCGCAGCGCAAGGATCTCTCCGACCCGCAGGAGATCAACGACTTTGCTCGCCTAGTGGGCGACCAGACGCGCCTTGACTACCTCTATGTGCTGACCGTGGCTGACATCAACGCCACCAACCCGACGCTGTGGAACTCCTGGCGCGCCAGCCTGTTGCGCCAGCTGTATACCGAGACCAAGCGCGCCCTGCGCCGCGGCCTGGAAAACCCGCTGGACCGCGAAGAGCAGATCCGCCAGACACAAACGGCCGCCATCGACATCCTGGTGCGCAACGGCAACGACCAGGACGAAGCCGAACAACTCTGGTCGCAGCTGGGCGATGACTACTTCCTGCGCCACACCGCCAACGATGTCGCCTGGCACACCGAGGCCATCCTCCAGCACCCGGCGGCGGCCGGCCCGCTGGTGCTGATCAAGGAAACCACCCAGCGCGAGTTCGAGGGTGCCACGCAGATTTTCATCTACGCCCCCGACCAGCACGACTTCTTCGCCGTGACAGTGGCCGCCATGGACCAGCTCAACCTGAGCATCCATGACGCCCGCATCATCACCTCGTCCAGCCAGTTCACCCTCGACACCTACATTGTCCTGGATGCCGACGGCGGCTCGATTGGCGACAACCCGGCGCGCATTCTGGAAATTCGCCAGGGCCTGGTGGACGCCTTGAAAAACCCGGACGACTACCCGGCGATCATCCAGCGCCGCGTACCGCGCCAGCTCAAGCACTTTGCCTTCGCCCCGCAGGTGAGCATCCACAACGACGCCCAGCGCCCGGTCACTGTGCTGGAAATCACCGCACCGGACCGCCCAGGCCTGCTGGCACGCATCGGCAAGATCTTTCTCGACTTCGATCTGTCACTGCAAAATGCCAAGATCGCCACCCTGGGCGAGCGGGTCGAAGACGTGTTCTTCGTCACCGATGCCAAGCACCAGCCACTGGCCGACGCGGAACTCTGCGCGCGCCTGCAGGCCGCCCTCACCGCTCAATTGTCAGACGCCAACGGCCCGACCGGCGGCGCAACCACGATTCGCTTTTAGGAAGCTGCACCACCGATGAACAGCGCTCTGAACCACCTGCAACCCTACCCGTTCGAGAAACTGCGCGCGCTGCTGGCCGGCGTGCAGCCGGCTGCCGACAAGAGCGCCATTGCCCTGTCGATTGGCGAACCCAAGCACCGCTCGCCGGCGTTTGTCGCTGAAGCGTTGGCCAGCAACCTCGAACAACTGGCGGTGTACCCCACCACCCTCGGCCTGCCGGCGCTGCGCGAAGCAATCCGCGACTGGTGCCAGCGCCGTTTCGGCGTGCCCGCCGACTGGCTGGACGCCGCGCGCCATGTACTGCCGGTCAATGGCACCCGTGAAGCGCTGTTCGCTTTTACCCAGGCCGTGGTCGATCGCCAGGACGACGCCCTGGTGGTCAGCCCCAATCCGTTCTATCAGATCTACGAAGGCGCGGCCCTGCTCGCCGGCGCCCAGCCCCACTACCTGCCATGCCTGGCCGAAAACGGCTTCAACCCCGACTTCGACGCCGTCAGCGCCGACACCTGGCAACGCTGCCAGATTCTGTTTCTGTGCTCGCCCGGCAACCCGACTGGTGCGCTGATTCCGCTGGCAACCCTGGAAAAGCTGATTGCCCTAGCCGATCAGCACGACTTTGTCATCGCCGCCGACGAGTGCTACAGCGAGCTGTACTTCGACGAACAGCAGCCGCCGGCCGGCCTGCTCAGCGCCTGCGTCAGCCTCGGCCGTAGCGATTTCAAGCGCTGCGTGGTGTTTCACAGCCTGTCCAAGCGCTCCAACCTGCCAGGCCTGCGTTCCGGCTTTGTGGCCGGTGACGCCGACATCCTCAAGGGTTTCCTGCTCTACCGCACGTACCACGGCTGCGCCATGTCGGTGCCGACCCAGTTGGCCAGCGTCGCCGCCTGGAACGATGAAGAGCACGTGCGCGCCAACCGCGACCTCTACCGCGCCAAGTACGACGCCGTGCTGGACATCCTCAGCCCCGTCATGGACGTACAGCGCCCGGACGGCGGCTTCTACCTGTGGGCCAAGGTCACGGGTGACGACGCCGAGTTCACCCGCGCGCTGTTCGCCCAGGAGCACGTCACCGTAGTGCCCGGCTCCTACCTGTCACGTGAAGTGGACGGCTTCAACCCAGGCGCCGGACGCATCCGCATGGCCCTGGTCGCGCCGCTGGCCGAGTGCATCGAAGCCGCCCAGCGCATTCGTCACTTTATTCAGAGCCAGCCGGCATGAGCATGACCCTCTACGGCATCAAGGCCTGCGACACCATGAAGAAAGCCCGCACCTGGCTCGACGAGCACGGTGTGAGCTACGTTTTTCACGACTACAAAGTCAGCGCCATCGACAGCGCCAACCTGCACAAGTGGTGTGACGAACATGGCTGGGAGAAAGTCCTCAACCGTGCCGGCACCACCTTTCGCAAGCTGGATGACGCCGCCAAAACCGATCTCGACCAAGACAAAGCCATCAGCCTGATGCTGGCCCAGCCGTCGATGATCAAACGCCCGGTGCTGGACCTCGGTGACCGCACCCTGCTCGGCTTCAAGCCGGAACTGTATGCCCAGGCGCTGGCCTGAATTGAGCCAGCCACACCCCGAATTGACGCAATAAGGAAACTAACCATGTCGCAACAACTGTTCAGCCTGGCCTTTGGGGTCGGCACACAAAACCGTCAAAACAACTGGCTGGAAGTGTTCTACGCCCAACCACTGCTGCAGCCGTCGGCCGAACTGCTGGCCGCCATCGCACCGATTCTCGGTTACAGCGGCGGCAATCAGGCCATCAGCTTCACTACCAACCAGGCCGAGAAACTGGCCGAAGTGGTCAAGCCAATCGACGCCCTGCAGGCTGCCCTGCTGACCCGCCTGGCAGAAAGCGAGAAGCCACTGGTCGCCACCCTGTTGGCCGACGATGCCGCCCTGACCTCAACGCCTGAGGCCTACCTCAAGCTGCACCTGCTGTCGCACCGCCTGGTTAAACCCCACGGCCTGAACCTCACCGGTATTTTCCCGCTGCTGCCGAACGTGGCCTGGACCAGCCAGGGCGCCATCGACCTCGGCGAGCTGGCCGAACGTCAACTGGAAGCCCGTCTGCGTGGCGAGCTGCTGGAAGTGTTCTCGGTCGATAAGTTCCCGAAAATGACCGACTACGTGGTGCCGAACGGCGTGCGTATCGCTGACGCCTCGCGCCTGCGCCTGGGCGCCTATGTCGGCGAAGGCACCACGGTCATGCACGAAGGCTTTATCAACTTCAACGCCGGCACTGCCGGCCCTGGCATGATCGAAGGCCGCGTGTCGGCTGGCGTATTCGTCGGCAAGGGTTCGGACCTGGGCGGCGGCTGTTCGACCATGGGCACCCTGTCCGGCGGCGGCAGCATCGTCATAAGCGTGGGCGAAGGCTGCCTGATCGGCGCCAACGCCGGCATCGGCATCCCCCTGGGCGACCGCAACACCGTGGAGTCCGGCCTGTACATCACCGCCGGCACCAAGGTGGCGCTGCTGGATGCCGACAACCAGTTGGTCAAAGTGGTCAAAGCGCGCGAGCTGGCCGGCCAGACCGACCTACTGTTCCGTCGCAACTCACAAACCGGCGCCGTGGAATGCAAAACCCACAAGTCGGCCATTGAGCTCAACGAAGCGCTGCACGCCCACAACTAAGCCGCTCTTGTAGGATGGGTTGAAGCGCGCAGCGCTGATACCCATCACCACGGTGCTCTTATGGGTATCGCTTCGCTCAACCCATCCTACGGTTCCAACATGCAGCTTAATTCCCCCTGGCGTTCCGACTTTCCGGCCCTTGCCGCGTTCGCCAGCGGAGGTCAGACCTATCTGGACAGCGCCGCCACTGCGCAAAAGCCGCAGGCGATGATTGCGGCGCTGACCGACTATTACCAACACGGTGCTGCCAATGTGCACCGTGCCCAGCACCTGCCGGGCGAACGCGCCACCCGCGCCTTCGAGGCCGTACGCGAACAAATCGCCCACTGGCTGAACGCCGCCAATAGCGAGCAGATCATCTTCACCCGCGGCAGCACCGAAGCCCTCAACCTGCTGGCTTACGGTTTGGAGCATCAATTCCAACCTGGCGACGAGATCGTCATCAGCGCCCTCGAACACCACGCCAACCTGCTGCCCTGGCAGCAACTGGCCCAGCGCCGGCAGCTCAAGCTGGTGGTGCTGCCACTCGATCAGCATGGCGACCTCGACCTCGGCGCCGCCGCCCAGCTGATCGGCCCGCGCTGCCGGCTGCTGGCCGTCAGCCAACTGTCCAATGTGCTCGGCCGCTGGCTGCCGCTGGCGCCATTGCTGGGCCTGGCCAAAGCCCAGGGCGCGCTGACCGTGGTCGACGGTGCCCAGGGCGCCGTTCATGGCCGCCCCGATCTGCAGGCGCTGGGCTGCGACTTCTATGTATTTTCCGCCCACAAGCTCTACGGCCCGGATGGCGTCGGCGTGCTCTATGGCCGGTCCGAGGCCTTGGCGCGCCTGAGCCATTGGCAGTTTGGCGGCGAGATGGTGCAAGACTGTAACTACCAGCACGCCCGCTTTCGCCCCGCGCCCTTGGGTTTCGAGGCCGGCACGCCGCCGATTGCCGGGGTGCTCGGCCTCGGCGCCAGCCTGCGCTATCTGTGCAGCCTGGATGCCGATGCCGTGGCCAACCACGAAGCGGCCCTGCACCACCAACTGCTGGTCGGCCTCAACGCTCGCACTGGCATCCAGTTGCTAGGCACCCCACAGGTAGCACTGGCCTGCTTTAGCGTGACCGGCGTACACCACAGCGACCTCGCCCAGCTGCTTTGCGAGCAAGGCATCGCCCTGCGTGCCGGCCAGCACTGCGCCATGCCGCTGCTGGCCAGCCTTGGGCTTAGCGGGGCGATTCGCGTCTCCCTCAGTTTGTATAACGACAGCAGCGACCTCGAACGTTTCTTCCACGCCCTGGATCAAGCCCTGGAGCTGTTGCAATGAGCCTGCCGGCGACCGCCAGCGAAGCCCTGCAAGCGTTCGCCGCCTGCCCCGGCTGGGACCAGCGCGCGCGGCTGCAGATGCAGTGGGGTGAGCGCCTTGAGCCGTTGAGTGCCGAACAGTGCAGCAACGAGCATCTGGTTCAGGACTGTGCCAGCCAGGTATGGCTACTCGGCCAGCAACACGAGGGCCGCTGGCACTTTCAGGCCGCCAGCGACGCTCGCTTGCTGCGCGGTTTGCTGGCCCTGTTGCTGGCGCGGGTCAATGGCCTGACGAGCGAAGAGTTGGCGGCAGTAGACCCGCTCGACTGGCTCACTCAGCTAGGCCTGGGCCGCCAGCTCTCCCCTTCGCGCAGCAATGGCTTGAATGCCGTACTGCAACGCATGCGCGAACTGACA